>DAOOPX010000123.1:0-1620 GCA_035388465.1 Candidatus Woesebacteria bacterium | reverse complement strand
TGACTCTGCACAAAAGGTATTGACTCATTACCTTATGCGCGGCTATTCCAATTGACCAAGTTAAGAGCCTGAGCATATAATGCCCTACGAAATTGATATCATGAATAAATTAAACAAAATACTTAATTGGCGCGCGCAACCAGATCTACCGAAGCTAGAAGAGAGCGTGCTCGAACACTGGCAAGAAAACCGTGTTTTCGAAAAATCTGTCAGCGCGCGCCCCAAAGATAAACAGTACGTTTTCTACGACGGTCCGCCATTTGCTACCGGTATGCCTCATTACGGCCACTTACTCGGCTCCACCAGTAAAGATGTGATCGGTCGTTACTGGACCATGAAGGGCTTCCGGGTTGAACGTATCTGGGGATGGGATTGCCACGGCCTGCCGATCGAGAACATGATTGAGAAACAATTAGATATCAAGCAGGGGAAAAAGGGCATTGAAGCGCTTGGCGTGGGTAAATTCAATCAAGCATGTCGCACCGAAGTGATGCGCCTTGATAAAGAATGGGAACGGATCATTGCCCGCCTCGGCAGATGGGTTGATTTCAAAAACAACTACAAAACTATGGATTTCAATTACATGGAGTCAGTGTGGTGGGCATTTAGCCAACTGTTTAAGAAAGGTTTTGTTTACCAAGGTAAGAAAGTCATTCTTTACTGCCCACGCTGTGCTACACCGCTTTCCAATTTTGAGATTGCCATGGATAACTCATACGAGATGGTCACCGATCCATCAGTCACAATCAAGTTTAAAGTAGCAAATTCGAAAAACGAGTATTTGCTTGCCTGGACCACAACTCCTTGGACATTGACTGGTAACGTTGCTTTAGCAGTAAATCCAAAGGAAAAATATGATTTAGTCGAGCTGGACAACGTCCAGTACTGGTTGGCCAAAAACCGCACGCAGGCGGTTTTTGGCACACAAAAACTCAAGATCTTGCGCTCTGTCAAAGGAAAAGAGTTAGTCGGAACTAAGTACGAGCCACTGTATCCTTATCTAATTCCTCATACCACTCCAAAAACCTGGACAGTCCTTGAGGCAGATTTTGTCTCACTCGAGGATGGAACTGGCATCGTTCATACCGCCGCCATGTTCGGCGAAGATGACTTCGCTTTGGCGCAACAACAAAATTTACCCATGATTCAATCTTTAGATGAAGAAGGCAAGTTTCTACCGTTTATTCAGATCGTAGCTGGCCAGTTTTACAAGAAAGCTGATCCAATCATTATTGAAGATTTAAAAACTCGGCAGTTAATGTTTAATCACACTACTCTTGAGCACAGTTATCCTTTTTGTTATCGCTGTCATACTCCGCTTTATTACAACGCCGTACCTGCCTGGTTTATTAATATTCAGAAACTTAAACCCCAGCTCATTAACCACAATCAGAGTATGAATTGGTATCCAAAACATCTTAAGGATGGTAGATTTGGCCAAGGTTTAGTAATGGCACCAGATTGGAATATCTCACGTTCTCGTTATTGGGGTACACCCATGCCAATTTGGGAAGAAACAGCCAAACCAAATCAAGTACCAAAGCGTCGAATCATTGAATCATTAACAGAACTCAAAAAATGGGCAGTGAATCCAAGTCAAGTAGCAGACCTCACCGACAT
>DAOOPX010000122.1:0-1684 GCA_035388465.1 Candidatus Woesebacteria bacterium | reverse complement strand
TCGGTTAAATACCAATTTTTTGATGACTCTGCACAAAAGGTATTGACTCATTACCTCCAAAAAAATTTGCCTCTTGGTTTTTTATTGTTAAATTGTTAAAATCACATATGGCTGTCAAAAGCTTTTTAACTCAAGTCCCTCAATTTAAAGAGTATTCTTTTTTGGGTGATGACGCCAAATATATTATTCCTTCTTTCACCGATTTGGAGTGTTTAACTTATCAACTAAGTAAAAAAATTATTACGGATCGAAACAAGTTTGATTTAATCGTGACTTTAGCCAAAGGTGGTTGGGCGATGACTCGCTCACTAGTTGATTTTACCCAAATTGATGCGATTGCTAGCATTGGTGTGAAGTTTTACATTGATATTGGAAAGAGACTCACTGAGCCGCGAGTCTATCAAGATTTACCGCTTAGTGTCTCTGGTAAAAACGTGCTAATCTTTGACGATGTGGCCGATAGTGGCGGCTCGCTGGTGTTTGTCAAAAAATTATTAGAAGAGCGGGATGCCCAAAAGGTGCGAACCGCCACCCTGTTTTATAAACCCAAATCAGTAATTAAGCCGGACTATTTCGCAGCGCAAACTGCGGCTTGGATTTTGTTTCCGTTCGAGCGGGTAGAGATGGGGCAACTTTTGGCTTCCAAGTGGCAAGAGCAGGGGATTAAGCCTACGGAGATAAAAAAGAGAGTAGATAGATTAAAACTCATCAGCACCATTAAGGAATAACTAATTGTATAAGTTATCAAAGGAAGAATGGCAAATCTCAATATTAGCATAGCAGTTTGCGGGTCTGCGTCCGCCCAACTTCCTCAGACATTTGAAACAAAAGCCTGGTCTATTGGTAAAGCGATTGCCGAGCAAGGAGCTACTTTATTCACTGGAGCAACGGCTGGTTTTCCTCTGGCGGCAGTCCGAGGATGTAATTCTGTGGGCGGGAGGTCAGTGGGAATAGCTCCTGGTGAAAGTGCTGAGGATCAGTTCAACAGGTTTGAAAATATTGATCTAAGTTTGCTGTCTCACGTAATTTTTACTGGAGTTGGCTATAAAATGCGCGACATTGTCATGATACGAAGTGTGGACGCGATCATCGCGATTGGCGGTGGGGTAGGCACATTAGTCGAGATTTCGACTGCGATCGATATTCGAAAACCAATTGGTATTTTGCAGGGATCTGGCGGCGCTTCTGATTTATATGAGCAAATTAATGAAATATCTCACAGGAATAAAGGGGTTTTTATTATCGATAAAAATCCAGAAAAGCTAGTAAAAAAATTAATCAGTTACTTATCAGAGCAGAATAAAAAATAAGGATAAATATGCCGAGAAGCAATGACATTCTAAATAAGGGTATGACTGAACATGGGGCTGGACAAGTTGATGTTGTCAATGGGGTGGTTGTGGTAAATCATCCCTTGGTGGAGCAGCTGGCAGTACCAAGTGAGCGAGGTGGTGCTGAATTTAGAAAATCTTTGCGCGTATTTGGTAATATTTTAGCTGAAGTGTTGATGAGGGAAGCTAATCTTGGTCAAAGACCAACGGTGATTGCGGTACCAAGGGGTGGAATTCCTGTTGGTTACGGAATTAAGGCTGCTTCAGCAGCAGATTCCTCACTAATTATTTCAAATAGTGGTAAGCATCGCGACCCCCAACCACTGGCATGCACTGGCCGCTGTGTGGGCCTG
>DAOOPX010000121.1:0-1705 GCA_035388465.1 Candidatus Woesebacteria bacterium | reverse complement strand
AGGGAGCGATTGAAGAGTATGTGGCAGTAGTTCGCCCCGGATCAGTTTTGTTTGAGATCTCGGGAGTGCCAGAAAACTTAGCTCACGAAGCGTTACGCAAAGCAGGACACAAATTGGCAGTCAGAACTAAAATAATTAAACGACAATAAAAAATGAAAACTAAAACAAATCAACCACTAGCGGAGATGAGCCTTGATCAGTTGCAAAAACTGGCCGTGGAGCAGAGACAAGAATTGAGCCACGCTCGACTACTTTCTCAGGCAGGTAAGAGTAAGGGTGGTAGTGTATCTAGATTAGCTGATCAATTAGCACGAACATTGACACACGTTCGTCAGAAGGAGTTGAGTTTATGAAGGCACTTATTGGTACGATCACTTCACTTTCGGCTGAACAAACCGCTCGGGTGTCTGTGGAAAGAAGATGGAGACATCCTTTGTACAAAAAATCAGTTAAACGCTCGAAAAACTACGCTTGTCATAACCTGATTGACAACTTAAAAGTTGGGGATAGCGTTCGAATTGTTGCTTGTCGCCCCATCAGCAAAACAAAACATTTTAAAGTAATGGAGAAGGTACAGGTATGATTCAGTTAAGAAGTGTTTTGACCGTTGCTGATAATTCCGGTGCCAAACAGCTAAGAGTGATTCAAGTTTATGGTGGATCATTTCGCAAGTTTGGTTATGTGGGAGATGTGGTGATGGCTTCGGTGATCAAAGCGGATACCCAAGGTAAGATCAAAAAGGGCGAAAAAGTTCGCGCAGTCATTGTTCGCACAAGAAAAGAAAAACGCAGAAGCAATGGTGAGTACGTTCGTTTTGATGACAATGCTGCGGTATTAATTGAGTCGCGAAAAAGCCCAGTACCACTTGGAACAAGAGTTTTTGGGCCGGTGGCAAGAGAAGTGAAGGATAATGGCTTTAGTAAAGTAGCGAGCTTAGCTACGGAGGTACTATGAAACTGCGCATTGGGGATCAGGTGATAGTGGTGACCGGCAAAGATAAAGGGAAAAAAGGAGCGGTCAAGAAGATCGATCCTAAGAAAAATCTAGTTTTAGTAGAAGGTGTAAACCAAATTGTCAAGCATCGTAAACCAATGATGGGTCGAGCTGGCGAGCGAGTGATAAAAGAAAAAGCATTGAACGCAAGTAAGTTAATGATTCTCAATCGCGCGGGTGAGCCAGACAGAGTGGGTTACACAATTCTCAAAAACGGTGATAAGATGCGGATCTTTCGCAAAACTGGTGAAATGATCGATGCCGCCAAAGCTAAACCGACAAAAAAATAATTAAAGATAACATATGCAGTACTTAACTAAACAATACTATCAGGAAGAGGTAAAACCAAAGTTGCAGAAAGCACTGGGTTTAGACAACAGTTTTGCGGTACCAAAATTGACCAAAATTATTATCAATACTGGTGTGACTCAGCCTGTAGATCCAAAAGCGCGAAAAGCGGTGGTGGAAAATGTGGCTGAGCAGTTTGCTCAAATTGCTGGTCAAAAGCCGCAGATCACTCTGGCTAAACAATCGATTTCTGGATTTAAGTTAAGACAAGGAGATCCAGTTGGAGTAGCGGTGACGCTGCGCGGAGAACGAATGTGGAATTTTTTGCAAAAATTGATTGTTGTGGCACTACCTAGAGTCAAAGATTTTCGTGGTTTGTCTCTAACCGCTTTCGATGGCCGAGGCAACTACAGTATGGGTATTG
>DAOOPX010000120.1:0-1715 GCA_035388465.1 Candidatus Woesebacteria bacterium | reverse complement strand
AATCATTATTCGCCAAAAGGGCGCGGTTTATAAACCTGGCAACGGAGTCGGCATGGGTCATGACTACACCCTATTTGCCCTAAAGCCTGGACTTGTTAAGTTTGGCAAGCGTTTTGGCAAAACTTTGGTGAAAGTAGTACCAACTGCTTGATTGTTTCTTAATTTTTCTTGTTTGAATTCCGATTGGGTTGTGTCATACTAACTGTATGTCTGATTCATCTGTGCAAACACTGAAAACATCTGTATTACAACCCAATCCATTTCAACCTAGGGGCAAGATCCAAAAAGAAGAACTAGATGAGCTGTGTCAGTCGATCAAAATCTACGGCATCATTGAACCACTCGTGGTAGCCAGCACACCGGCTGGCTACCAAATTATTGCTGGTGAGCGGCGCTGGCGCGCCGCTCAAATCCTTGAGCTCGATACTGTTCCAGTCATCATCAAAAAAACCACGCCAAAAGGTATGCTAGAAATGGCGTTGATCGAAAATGTCCAGCGCATTAATCTTAATCCAATTGAACGAGCCAAAGCTTTTCAACAGTTGGTAAATGAGTTTCGCTTTAGCATCGAAGAAATCGCCACTCGGATAGGCAAATCAATTTATTACATTCATAACTCCATTCGATTATTAGCTCTTCCAGATGCAATAAAAGATGGGGTAATCACTGGTCAAATTACTGAGGGTCACGCACGAGCACTAGCTGGAGCACCAGACAAAAAAGTGGCAATCGAACTGTACAAAAAAATTCTCAAAGAAAATGCCTCTGTCAGAAGAGCAGAGGAGCTAGTCAGAGCCTATAATCAAACTCACTCTGAACACGCCGTTAATAAAGGTAAAAGTTTTGTCTTCGATCAAGAAGCACTGGGCGTTTGGCAACGTTCAGTCGAAAAGATTTTCCACGCTAAACCCAAAGTTAAACTGACCCAATCCCAACGTCAAACTAGGCTGACCATTACTCTGATGGGGGATATTGAAACAACTAAAGGCGATCTTGATCACTTACTCTCCTTATTTGAGAGACCAACTTAGGGGTACGTAATTGCCTGAACTTTTCTGATTGAGTCAAGGGGAAAGTACACAAAAAAAGCTTTGCCCACGATCTCACTTTTGTCTACCGGCCCCCAGGCCCGTGAGTCACTTGAGTATGGTCGATTATCACCGGACACAAAATACTCGTTATCTTTGAGCACCACAACTCTATCTCGAGTGTAAGCTCCAGGATTGATCGCAAAACTTTCTGGAATGTATGATTCGGCAAGTTTTTGACCATTCACAAAGTAAGCGTTTTCTTTCACCTCAATCGTATCTCCAGGAACACCAATTACTCGCTTGATAAAATCACAACCTGTGCCAGTCGGACACTTAGCCTCAGGTGGGGCATGGAAAACCACCACATCTCCACGTTGGGGCGAATCAAAGCGATAGCTAACTTTATCAGTCAACACATACTCTCCAGACTCAAAATTGGGTACCATCGAGCTCCCATTTACTTGATGTGGCTGTACTAAAAAGAGGTATACAATCAAAAATAGTGATAAACCGATAACCACTGTTTCGGTTAGGTCAACCACAATCGAACCAATAGTGTTAAATATTTTCATATAACGGGCAGTAGTATGAACTTTTTCTAAACTATTGACAAGAGTCGAACTTATTTCGACGGTAATGAGTCAATACCTTTTGTGCAGAGTCATCAAAAAATTGGTATTTAAC
>DAOOPX010000119.1:0-1716 GCA_035388465.1 Candidatus Woesebacteria bacterium | reverse complement strand
CCTGGGTTGCATACATTTTTTGTAATCCCGCTTCTGAACTAAGATAAGCCAAGAGTTTCCAAGCTTGATCTTTGTATGTTGATTTTTCGCTCACGCCTTCTGCCCAGTAACTGGCCCAAGCTATCCGCGAGTTTGATAGTTGCGGCAGCGGTGCTGCCGCAAACTTCAAGTCGGGGTTGAGCGCAGCAATCTCATGCGCTCTCCAAGACGGAGCCAACATCATCGCCACGTCTCCTCTGGCAAATGCCAGGGTTGAGCTAGGCATCAACTCATTCCAAACCTTGTCCTTGGTCACAAAATTGGTGTAAAACAACAATGCGTCTCTTCCCTCAGCCGTGTTGGGAAAGTTCAAATCGGCGCCATTTTGTACCATCAACAGAGCAATGATGTCGGCAAAGTGTTCAACATTAGTGGCGTTGCCGAGAGCAGCACCAGCTCTTTTAATTTCAGTTCCTTCCTTGAGGGTAAGTTTCCCCGCCAAAACTCGTAGCTCCGCCCAAGTTGCCGGTGGTTTTTCTCCTGCGGCAGCAAACACATCCGTGTTGTAATAAAGAACCAAACCGTCGTACATCAGCGGAATACCCATTATTTGATTATTATTTTGCAGTTGCGCTGCCGCCACCGGATAAAAAGCGCTTTTAAAATCAGCGGGACTAAAAACAGATGCCGGCATGGGCGACAAATCTTGAACAAACATTGGTGTCCAACTGGCGTGAAAACGGAAAAGGTCTGGTCCACTCCCCGACCTCAACGCAGTTTGCAATCGCTCACGATAATCTTTATGAGATTGCTTCACATACTGAATTTTTATCCCGGGATTTTGTTCTTCAAAAGTTTTGATTGCGTCTACCATATTTGATTCAAGCTCCCACAAACCCCAATATTCCAGCGTAACGCTCTGCTCAGTGACGGTCTGTCCTCCACCTTCTCCTGGGTTTTGAGTTGTCGAGCCCGGTTGATTATTGGTAGGTGTTTGACCAACCGAGCCAATCGAACCCCCACTCATAAATCGCATCACCAACCACGACCCAACAGCTAACAATACCAATCCTCCAATTATGAGTGGTAAAAATTTGAATCGGGGTTTGTTAGCTCGCGCATACTTAATTTCTGATTTACTCTGAGAAGTGGCAAGCGCTGGGGGCGTAGGAGGCGCTGATTTTGAGATACTTGACCCAGCCTGGCTAGTCTGGAGAGTTGCTCCATCATTGACCGATTGGCTGCCAGGAAGGGAACTATTAGCTCTAACAGGTCCGCTTTCAGGTTTGGGTAGCTCTGGCTCAACAACCTGATTAACTTCAGGAGGCTTATTGCTACTTACAGATGAAAGAGCGGTAACAGCCGCGGGCGGCGGTTGGGCGACAAACCCCGAGCTACGATTTTGGGCAATACTTGCTGCTGCTCGAGAAGGTGGTGGGGTCAAATCAAATACATCTCCAGTCGCCTTTTGTTCGGTAGGAACCGAACCCTGATTAAGCAAATCCATTGAGTTTGACTTGTTGCTTGGAGTTTCTGACAAATCGGTCTGAGAAACAAGTGGCTGATCTATCTTATCAATTGCATCAGATGGCTGATCAGCGTCATTCTGACCAAGGATTGCCGAACGTACTCTATCGCCAGTCTTTGAGCTAGAATATACTTGAGAAGCGGTTTTACTTGTTGGTTTGGGCAAGGGCAAATCTGGCATAATATCTATATTAACTCGTTAAAAAAATA
>DAOOPX010000118.1:0-1830 GCA_035388465.1 Candidatus Woesebacteria bacterium | reverse complement strand
CGGCGTGGCCGCCGGCCTGGCATTGGCAGGTAAGTTGCCCTACATTTTCAGCTTCGCCTGTTTCAGTCCAGCAATCAATTGGTCCATGATCCGCAATATCTGCTACTCCAATCTGCCAGTGCGAATTATCGGCGGTCTACCTGGATTCGATACTACTTATAATGGTGCCACCCACCAAATGCTCGAAGACATTGCCCTAATGCGAGTTTTACCCAATCTCACTCTTGTGTCACCAGTAGATGCTAATCAAGCGATCCATATGGTCCAAACAACTCTAGATCACCCTGGACCAATTTATTTCCGTATGGCTCGAACGGAAATGCCAAATATTTCTCCTTCAGAGCCCGGATCATTTGTCCTGGGCAAAGCGCAGCTGCTCAACCAAGGTGATGACGCAACCATAATTTCTACCGGCTCAATGTTAGTCCAAACTTTTGAAGCAGTAAAAATTTTAGCAGAAAAAAACATTCAAGTGCGAGTACTTAACTTGCACACCATCAAGCCTTTAGATAAAGTAACTATTCTCGATGCATTCACTCAAACTAAAGCGGTAGTGAGTGTGGAGGATCATCAGCAGGCGGGCGGTTTGGGCTCGGCGATCGCCGAGCTAATCGCCCAAACCGCCCGCCGCACCACTCCTTTCAAAATTATTGCCATCAACGATCAATTCGGTGAAACTGGCTCAATTGAGGAGCTCTACCAAAAACACGGTCTCACTGCAGACAACATCGTCAAAACAGTTCTAGAAACTTTGCCTTAACCCGCAACTCTTCCACTGTTCTTATCATTATAGTAGTATTACTGTATGCCCAAAAAATCCATTGAATCGAATAAAGTTGCGATTATCGGTTGCGGTCGTGTTGGCATGACCACCGCGTTCTCAATCCTTCACACCGGTGTCGTCAACGAACTAATGCTATTCGGCCGCGATAAGTCCAAACTGCTTGGCGAAAAACTTGATCTCGAACACGGTGTCAGCTTTTTACACCCAGTGACGATCTCGATCAGTGACAATTACAGTGAGTTAGCTGATGCTGACATGATTGTCATCACTGCTGGGGCTGCCCAAAAGCCCGGCGAAACCCGCCTAGAATTAGCCCAAAAAAATATTGAGATTATTGAGTACACCATTAACCAATTGGTTAAACATACTCTCAACGCAACGGTTCTGATCGTTTCTAACCCTGTCGATGTTTTGACTTATCGTGCTTACAAATTGGCTGGCTTTCCCAAAGGGCAAATTTTCGGCTCTGGAACTGTTCTCGATACCGCTCGATTCCGTTTTCACTTGTCAGAATTCCTCGGCGTCAATCCCCGCAGCATCCACGCCTACGTCATGGGCGAGCACGGTGATAGCTCATTTCCCGTACTCTCCAGCGCTACCGTCGGCTCCCAGCCGCTGACCGAGTTCCCCAACTTTAGTGAAACTAAAGCAAAAGAAGCCTATCAAAAAGCGCGTGACGCCGCTTACAAAATCATTGAGTCCAAAGGTGCCACTTACTACGGCATCGCCGCAGTTGTGACCAATTTGGTAAAAGCCGTCTTGAGCAACGCCAAAACAGTTTTGCCTGTCTCTATTCCTCTTCACGACTTTTACGGGCACAGCGGCGTTGCCTTATCCGTACCGTACATCATTGGCCGACGTGGTGTTGAGACGGTTCTCAGGCCCAAACTCAACTGGGAAGAGAAACAAGCTTTAGAAAAAAGCGTCAACACTTTAAAACAATTCGGGTAAATATTTAATCTTTTTTTGCAGACTTGCCACTTGAAAATTCATTGATGATGCTTGGGTCAACTGGCACTCTCAGTTCTGACAAAGTTTTTATATCA
>DAOOPX010000117.1:0-1864 GCA_035388465.1 Candidatus Woesebacteria bacterium | reverse complement strand
CATCGAGAGCACATTGATCACATTGAAGTCTGGATTGATGACACCAAAACTGTCAAGGGTAAAAGAATCAGGGAGGTATTTGATTGTTGGGTCGAATCGGGCTCAATGCCGTTCGCTTCGCGTCACTATCCTTTCGAAAATCAAGCTGAGTTCGAAAAAACCTATCCAGCTCAATTCGTCAGCGAGTATATTGCCCAAACTAGAGCCTGGTTTTACACCATGCACGTGATGAGCGTGGCTTTGTTCGATCAACACGCAGTTGAGAACACTCTCACCACCGGCACAATTATGGCCGCCAACGGTGACAAAATGAGCAAATCCAAAAAGAATTATCCTGACCCAATGGAGATTATTAATCAGACCGGGGTGGACAGTTTACGGCTGTACTTAATGAGTTCGCCAGTAATGAGAGGCGAGAACATCAACTTTCTCGAAAAAGAGATAAATGAGATCCGCAAGCAGATCTTCCTCATTTGGTGGAATGTGACCGCATTTTACCAAATGTTTGCTGGTGAGTATCAGTTCGACCCAAAGGCGAAAGTCAAGGTTACAGATGTCATGGATAAGTGGTTGCTCAGCCGGTTCAACCGCTTGATTGAAAACGTTACCTATGCGATGGATAGCTATGATCTGGTCACGGCCAGCCGACTAATGATGAGCTTTATCAGCGAGTTGTCCAATTGGTACTTGAGAAGAAGTAGAGATCGATTCAAAGATCCTCAGTTAGTACAAGAAAGTCTGCCAGTCTTAGCCTCTGTGCTTTACAAACTGGCTCAACTCTTCGCTCCGTTTGCTCCATTCTTTAGCGAGTTGATTTTTTCCATTTTTAATACTGATCAACTCAGCGTCCACTTAACTGATTGGCCTCAAGTGGACAAAAAAATGATTGATGATCAGCTCGATCAAGACATGGAAACTGTCCGCAAAGTAGCGGAGAAAGCCCACGCGCTACGTAAATTGACCAACATGAAAGTAAGGCAACCGCTTGCCAAAGCGATCGTTACTGGGGCTCGCCAGCCTAGCGCAGCTTTGGCAGACGTACTCAAAGACGAGATTAATGTGAAGCTCATTACCTGGCGAGCCAGCAAATCAGACACAAGCAAGCTTGAAGTCAAGCTAGATACTAAATTAACACCAGAATTAGAAGCAGAAGGTGAGGCGCGCGAACTAATCAGAAACATCCAAAAACTACGCAAAGCCACCGACGTTGAGGCAAAAACACCAATAACCGTGAGCGCGCCCTCTTGGCCTTCTTCTTGGCAAAACTTAATTGAGCAAAAAACCAACAGTGTTTTAACCCACGGAGAATCTTTAACAATAGTTGATAACTCGAAACCAACAACTTAACTCAAGCTTATCTAAATGCAGCAACAAAAAAATTGCAATAAATTGTGAAACTAAAAAATTTTGTTTTACCAGTCGGGATACTTATTCTGGGCGCGATTAGCTTGATCATGGTCAACACCTTGGTACCTAATCTATTAAACAAGCATTTAGTTTTACTAATAATCGGAGTGGCTGTGTTTGTTACCACTTCTTTAGTTCCCTTTTCCAAGTGGCTACATCATGCCCCCAAACTGTATTGGCTGAGCTGCTTTAGTTTAATGTTACCATTTGTCTTAGATCACGAGATCAGAGAGACGGCCCGCTGGATCAAGTTTGGCGACTTTTTTCAACTACAACCCTCACAGTTAGCCTTCCCCTTGGTAGCTTTGGCCTTAATCAAAATCATCAAAAAAGAGGATATCTCAAAGTTCGCTACTCAACTCAAACTCGGTTGGATGATCTTGATCCCAACTCTCTTGATAATTGCTGCGCCGAACTTGAGTACGGCGGTTTTTTTTGTGATGATCTTGGGCAGCAC
>DAOOPX010000116.1:0-1882 GCA_035388465.1 Candidatus Woesebacteria bacterium | reverse complement strand
CGAACGGATCATTGAAGATTTGCTCCAAGCCAACGGCTTACTTGAAGGAGTTCATTATCAGCTTCAAAAGAATATTGGCAACACTGACCAGCGTCCAGATGTCAAACTACTTTTACCAGACAATCGAGTTGTCCCGGTCGACGTCAAGTTCCCTTTTGCGGCGCTGCAGCAGTGGGCGGCGAGTGATGATGTGACTGTCAAGAAAAATTTGCTTAAACAGTTCAGTGCTGATGTAAAAAAACATATTGAAAAAGTAGCTACGTACATTATGCCTAGCGAGGGCACCTTGGATTACGTGGTATTGTTTGTCCCCAATGAGGCAGTTTTTTCTTTTCTCAATCAAAAACTGCCAGACTTAGTAGATTATGCGCTGGCCAAGCGGGTGTTAATTACTTCACCCTTCACCTTCTTAATCGTAGCCAGAACAATTATCGAGAGTTATCGCAATTTTTTACTGGGTGATACCTTGCGTTCAGTGCTTGATCAGATTGATGGATTTTTGGGAGAGTGGGAGAAGTACCGGCAGTCAGTTGAAAAAATGGGTCGAGCGGTGGAGACACTTCACACTAGTTGGCGCGAATTGGGTACCACTCGCGCCAAGCAGCTGCAAAAACGGATTCTCAAAGTCCAAGAAACCGGCCAAGTGGCTTTGGCTCATAGAAAACAACCCAAAGCCGAAGCACTTAAGGCAACTCACTCGGAGGATTAGCTGCAAAAAATTTCAGATCACGCTCGATGGCCAGATTCCAGTTTTCAACTGGGCGCAAGTTGTGGTCAGCTCCTGGATAGACAAAATACTTAAGCTCGATCACTTGAACTTCTTCAACTTCCTCCTCGTCAGTGGAAATTTCTGTTCGGCGTTCGTTTTCAGCAATGATCTTGTCGTTGAACTCATCGCTCCAAGTTTTTAGTGCAGCTTCATCGGCCGTGCCGTGGTGTAGCTGTACTGGTCCGGTTAAGCGGTCAAGGTGTTGGGTGACGGAGTATTGGCTGGCATCGTGATTCCGTTCAAACATGGCTAGCCAGCCGCGTTGTTCTTTACCTTCATCTTCTAGTTCATCACCGTAAAACAAAATTGAGTAGGGAAATGGAGCGGTGACTGGCGCCCACAGCGTGATGGGAATTGGTCGCGAGAGGATTTCCAAAACTGACAAAGCAATCTGCCCGCCATTACTGTGGGCCCAAAAATATAGTTGCGAGGGCGGTAAAGTATCAAAAGTAACAATTTGTTCGTCATCAACGTTTTTAGTATCAGGTAATGGTATACCAAATTTTTCGATCGAGTATATTAACTCAATCACGCTGATTGGTTTGATAAACCGTGCTTCCCAAGTATCGCTGGGTTCAGGATCACTTTGGCCGTAGCCAAAAAAATCCGGAGCCAAGGTAATATAACCATTATTTGCTAAAACACGCGCGGCTGGGCTGGTTCCTAGGCCGGAGAAGTAAGTCTCGGCCGGAGCCCAGCCGCGCAGCATAATTACCACTTTTGGTTTTTTGTTTTTATTGAAATTGTTGGGCAGCGTCATTAACCCGCTCATGCTTTTGTCCATGGTGGTGAAAGTAAACACATACTCACTATAGTTTTCCGTCTGATCCACCACTTCGCTTACTATTAGTTTATTTGTTTGATATGGATACTCGATTAAATTAGTCAGAGAGTACTGCTCATAATTAGGCGATTCGAGTTGATCAGAAATTAGGGGTGAGAGCAGACTAAATGAATTACCTTGTGATTGTTGGAATTTTTGAGCAATGAGTAGACCACCACCAAGTCCAGAAACAAAAAAAACCAGGGCAGACACAACAGCTATGACTGAAAGTTTTGGTTCTGAGCCAGCACATGGTATCCACTCCAGTCACCCAATTCAACAGAGATATT
>DAOOPX010000115.1:0-1889 GCA_035388465.1 Candidatus Woesebacteria bacterium | reverse complement strand
ACATAATGTTTTCTCTGGCCAGTAAACTTATTGCTGTATTGCAAATTAAGCAAACGCCAATCATTCAAACATGAGTACTTCAAACATGATATTCCTGTGAAAAACCTCTGGGTTTTATACGGGCTGGAATTTTTTTGCTAACTATTAATTTGGTAATCAGTTAACTAACAAATCAATTTTTTCTCATGAAAAACCGTTACGACTCGCTCCTAGCAGGAAGCGCAAGGGCAGGCTATTGCCTAAATCTTGTGCGTTCGCTCCGAAAGAAGAATTCAAGCGACAGACTGATGTATTTTTTTCCAGTCTTTGCAATTTCATTGCTTACGTCAATCTCTCCCAACAATCTCCTTACCAATAGGTCTTACCTACAAACTTCAAACAGCTGGCACAATCCAGCAGTGCTAAAGAGTGAATTTTGTAGCTCCGAACAAATGATTTCCGTGAATAATCAGACCATTCAGGTAGAGCTGCCAAAGTTTGATGCCAATCTTGGCAAATTGGTTGGGGTGGAACTCAGTTTAGATTGTGCTACAATGGCAGACATCGAAAAGATGAAAGTACGAGGAACTGAGTATCAGTTGGCTTTGATGATTGGCTTGTCGGTTGGATTGCCGAATCAAGTGCAAAAAAAATTCATGGCCCACGGAGATTACTGGAAATCGGCCAAAGACGAAGCGGTTCAAAACAATGGATTCAAAGATACTTTTGAACAAATGAACAATTTCAAAGAAGTCATTACCGATAATTTGGCTGCATTTGTTGGCACAGGTAATCATTCACTTTCTCTTTCCGCAGATGGGCTGATCAACTTCAAAAATGCAGAGTCAAATCTGACTTCTAAGCTTAAGATCAAGGCCTGTCTGAACTACATCTATGAGTAGTCAGGATTGATTGATTTTTTTTTGTTTTTTTCGAATCATAATCGTCATATGAAACATAATCACTTTTACACCAATATTATAGCCTTTGCTATTTTGCTCTGGGCTATACCAAACTTTACCTGGGCTCAAACCTGCGATGTAGTGCCCATGGACATCAAGGCCAGAACAGATTGGACGACAGACTGTGCCAAAACAAAGGCACCATTCGTTCAGTGTGACCGTAGAAACGGTCCACTTTGTGATGGTACCGCCGCGTCCAATTGGTTGTATCTTGGACCAAGTTCAAACTTCTGCTTGCCCAAACCTGCATGTAATGTGGTGGGTTTTAGCAAAATTGAATTGATCATGTCCATGACTGGTACCTGGGTCGTTCAAAATACAGGAGCGGCTTCCGCCGAAGGAGAAATCGAGTTAAAAGGTTGCATCAAAGGTTGGGCAAACAATAACATTTTTCCTTCATTTAGTCCCGATCCAAACACTGCTTATAATGAATTTTCACTGCCCTCTGGTGAATCAGATGACGGAACATTTAACCCTCAAACATCAACAGTTGAATATAATGGTGATTATGCTGCTTTGTTCAAGCAGCTTTGTGAAGGAACAGTTTGTTTTGATGGACAGGCAGATGGCTTTATCAGCGTAACATTAAGCAGTGGTAATGTTGAAGCATCTACGGTTGTTGAAGCAGCTTTAAAAGCTTGCGTAAGCTATCGTTCTTACACCTGGAACGTAACGGGTTCGGAAGCTGCTTGCGAAACGAGTGCTGATGGCAAAGTATTTGTCAGCTTTACTCCAGCTCCGGGTACTAGTGCCAGCGACTACGAAATTCGCGTAGGCAACGGTGGTTTCTGGACAGTCTCTCAAACCGCAGTCAACGGTGTCAATACAATTGGTGGGTTAGCTGCTGGAAGTTACACCGTTGCAGTGATTTACAAACCTTTGGAAAAAATGGAAGGTGTTAAACCTTCTGATGATGCTGGTTGTGGTTATTGCAAAACGAGTGTTAGC
>DAOOPX010000114.1:0-1906 GCA_035388465.1 Candidatus Woesebacteria bacterium | reverse complement strand
CACCAACAAAACTTTGAAAGCTACGCTGGTAAAATTGCGTATAGGCATGAGTGAACGAGACGTGCACGAGTTACTGAAAGAGACTGCTTCAAGCTTTGGTGGAAACGGTGAGGCTTTCCCCGGAATTGTCGCCTTTGGACGACACTCTGCTCTGCCCCATCATCAACCAAGTAGGAAAAAGTTGAAAGGTAACATGCCCGTCTTGATTGATTTTGGTGTGAAGTATGGTGGATATTGCGCTGACATGAGTCGAACGATTTGGTTTGGTGATCAGCCAAATCCAAAATTTTTACAGATTGAACGAGTGGTAAAAACAGCTTATCGAAAATCACTTGAGTTGGTTAGACAAATCGGAAAAAGAGAAAACTTAAAACAAAATACTCAGGCAGAAATAAGGAACACTAAAAAAAATGAGCCAATCACTTGCGCGCGAGTAGATCAACTCGCGCGCCAAATTATCACAACTGCGGGTTTTGGCCGTTACTTCAGCCACACCACCGGTCATGGCCTAGGACTAGACATTCACGAACCGCCTTCCCTCAACAGCCAAAACCCCACCCCACTTCATTCGAGCTTGGTGATCACCATTGAACCAGGTATTTATCTCCCCAACCACTTCGGCTACCGCCACGAAAACACCATAACTGTTTAATAGCAGATATTAATCGTAAACCTCTTCGTGTTTTCCCACTGCAAAGAAAACAACACTAATTTCCTGGTTTTCACTGACATAATAAAATAACAACCTGTAAGACATACTTACAGAGATGCTCCAGAATTCTTGCTGACCTCCTGCCAGTTTGTGCAAACGCAGTGAGGGATGTTTGGGATTAATCTGAAAGATATGCAACTGAGAGCTAATCTGGGAAAATAGTTCGGGCTGTTTGCGTTTGATCTTTTTTAGTTTTTTTAAAAAGCTGGGCGAAAAACCTATTTTGAGCATCTGCTTCTATAAATCCGCAAGAAACTGGCTGACATCATTGGTAAAAATCACTTTTTTATTCTTGCGAGCTTTTTCCGCTTTGACTAACTCACCCTGCGATTGCTCGGACATTTCATAGACTGGGTAAATTTCTGAGCGGACATCATTCACGATCAAGTTGCGCACATATGAAGACATACTCAAACCAAACTTTTCAGATTTGTTCTGGAGATAATTTTGCAGTTGAATGGGTAAAGTAACCCTTAATTGTGCTGTTTGTGTTTGCATAAAATCATTATAAGGCTAATATTAGGCTATTTCAAGTACATAATTAATCATCTGTGGACCGAAGGGGAGTCGAACCCCTGACCCTCCCGCTTAGCGGGATGCTCTACCAAAGTTTAATGTCTAGGGGACGAAATCAACCAGTTTGGAGAAAACTTGGTGTTTTGGTGGACCGAAGGGGAGTCGAACCCCTGACCTCTGCAATGCGAATGCAGCGCTCTACCAACTGAGCTACCGGCCCAATACACTTAAGGTTGGATTATACTAAGAGTATGCCAAATCAACAAACAGCTGATCAGAATAGAATTAGCCAATTGTGCAGAGTAATTGCCAAGCTTAACCACCCAAATGAGGTACAGAACTTCCTTTACGATGTGGCAACTCCTCAAGAAGTTGTGACGCTCGCCCAGCGCTTTGAGATTGCCAAATTACTATGGACCACTCCCCTTTCCTACCAGAAAATTGCTCAGCAAACTGGAGCCAGTACCACCACCGTCACTCGTGTAGCGCGTTTCCTCAATCAAGAGCCGTTTGGTGGCTATCGCTCTGCATTGAGTAAATTTTATCACAAGAAAAAAAGCTAAATCATTCAGGATATTCACCAAGGTTTACTCAAATAGATTTGCTTGTTTATATTAGCGTGTTAAGGTTCTGAGCCAGCACATGGTATCCACTCCAGTCACCCAATTCAACAGAGAT
>DAOOPX010000113.1:0-1911 GCA_035388465.1 Candidatus Woesebacteria bacterium | reverse complement strand
GGTTACGTCTTGTGCGGATTTCTTAAAAGCAGCGTGTTGTCCGGCTAAGCTCACAACTTCCTGAATGAACTGCGTCTTTTTGTTAGGGTCTGTAATTATATACTCGGGGTTATTTGGATTCGTCTGTTTTGCACCATATTTTTTCACTAAATCAAGCAAATCTTGACTTTTTAAGTTTTCATTATCAATTACTCGAATAATTGTCCCAGAGGCGGGATCTTTTTTTTCACCCATCATGCCAACCGAAACACCTAATGTGCTTATTCCGTAAGGACCGGGTTCTTCTACACGCAACCAATAATTTTGACCATTAATTGTAACCTGGTGGTAATTTGACAACGATTGAAAAGCATCGCCCATCCCAAAAAATTTTGAGTTGTCATGAAAAAAGTGAATAACTCTTTCGTTACCACTAAAATCTGGAGTATTAACCACAAGCGATATAGTGGCGTAACTTTCCTCAGGAGCAAAACAATTAATTGTGTCCTGAATTTTATAGATACTCATTAGATTTTGACTTATGGTAAAAGGTAATTTATCCAGAGCAATTTTATTGTTGACACAACTTTTCGTTAAGACATCAACAAGAGTCGTTTTATTCATAACAGGAACATTTGTTGTAGTTGGAATGGAAGTGGTTGAAATTTCTGTCGGAGTTGGTGTTTGTAGATTTAAATTACTCGTTAGCTGGGTATTAGTTGTTTGTTTTCCAAAAGAATATCCAGCAAAGCCAATTATCACAAAACAAGCCAGAACTATTCCACCAATCAAGAAGTATTTTGTTTTGGGTTTTTCGGGAGAAGCAACTGGTTGATTAACAGGATTTTGTCCAATTTGCCCCGAAATTTGGTTTTCAACATTCATTTGATTTTCCATAAGTACCTTTATGATAATAAAAACATGCTGCCAAACTCTACTTTCGATAGTGTTAGTCGCACGTACTTTCCGGAATAATACTGTTAATAAATTGTATCATGTAATTCTGTGAACTCGAGAGGACTCGAACCTCTGACCTCTTCGATGTCAACGAAGCGCTCTAACCAACTGAGCTACGAGTTCGCAAGACGGTAATTATATCAACTCAACTCCCTCTACACAACCCAACGTCTAATGATATAATTCGTGATCTATCGTAGGAAATAAAATTAATAGTGAAAAAATTCAGTAAAGGCAAGTCGGGCAAGGGTCCACAAGTTTGGATCACAGCCAATGGTCGAATTAGACAACCCCAGGTAAGAGTGATTGATGACGAAAACTCCATGCTGGGCTTAATGACCACTGCCGAAGCGATTCGGCTGGCTTACAGCAAAGAAATGGATCTGATCTTGATTAATGAACAGCAGTCGCCACCGATTGCCAAGATCATGGAACTCAACAAGTATAAGTATCAGTTACAACAGAAAGAATCAGCGAGTAGAAAAAAATCAAAAGCTCAAAGCATCAAGGAACTGCGCCTGACTCCGTTCATGAGCGATGGGGACTTTTTAGCTCGGGTCAAAAGAATTGAAGAGTTTTTGAAAAAAGGTAACAAAGTCAGATTGACCTTGCAGTTTAAAGGCAGACAAATTACCAAAAAAGAGTTTGGCGAGAGCATGATTGCTCGAGCCATCACTGCAGTCGAAGAGCTCGGAGCAGTAGAAATTGAACCAAAAATGATTGGCAGAAAATTAATGGCACAACTGATGCCCAAAAAGAAGTAGGAGATCAACATGACGAAAAATAAACAAAAAACCCGCAAGGGTGCGGCTAAACGCTTCAAGATTACCGCCACCGGCAAAGTAATGCGCAGATCACAAAACATGCGTCATATTCGTCGCAACAAGAGTAAAAAGGCCATTAGGGCTTACCGCGTGCCAGTTGAGGTCACCGGCAAGCCAGCCAAAAAAATCAAGAAAATGTTAGGAATAGCAT
>DAOOPX010000112.1:0-1932 GCA_035388465.1 Candidatus Woesebacteria bacterium | reverse complement strand
AAACATTAATAGCTAAAGATGATAGACTAGTTGTTTAGAGAGTGGGTACCTAGCCTTTTTAAAATCAATCTCACCTTTTTCTTACTCAATAAGAGCTCTAGTTGTCCAAAAAAAATTAATCCGTAGTCCGATTCTTAAAAGTGACAAAAATTCATTTTACAGCTATTTCATCAAAACTATTTTAAGCCATACCAAGGACAGAGTTTTGGATGCTAAAATTCGGATCGATGGCAGTGGGGATCGAGTCTTTAGACGTAATTTCTTAACATATCTGCGAAAAGAGTTAAATTCCAAACAAAAGAAAATAATGCGTAATATCAAGCTTGTCGACTCGAAAAGTAATGTGCTTATTCAAATGGCGGACATGCTGGCTGGGACAATCAGAAGGTATGAGGAACGAAACAAAATTGACGCTCCTGAATATTGGAAATTAATAAAAAGTCATGTCCGTGATTGCTGGGACTTTCATTAACAAAAAAATCCCAAATTGCTTTGGGATTTTCCGACCTTACGTCCTAGACTGAGTGTCTCAGCCACGCGCACCATCCGGTGGCAATTCAGAGCGCAGGTCTTTGTGCACCAATTATACAACGGATGTCAGCCAAAATGCAAAATCAAATCATCATACTCAACCATGTGGTTCTTCACTTCGAACAAGAAACCCTCAACGCCATCGGCGTGTATCGCTGCGAAAATCCTACCAAATAAACTGATTTGTTACTCATGTATAATGTTTGAAACAAATACAATTATTAATATAGGGTCAATGTGATAATATTGGAAATAGCTTAATATATGACGCCAGAAAAGATAGAATCCTATGAATCAAGAGAGCAATCTAGAGCGACATACTTTTTAGATAGGCTAATTAATCCAGTTATACCTTCCAGAATACTTTCGCTCGAAAGGTTTGATTGTGAACATTACATCCAACAACTGAGACTTGGACTAATCAAATACCTAAAAACTGCCGACGAGTTGCAAGCCTTAATTGATCAGCGACTCGGTTAGTTTTTGTTATGTTATGATACACACCTATGCTAAGACTCCATGAAGCAGTAAAACGTGTTCAAAGCGAAGATGCCTTCGGTCCTTATCGGATTAATATTAAAGATAAAAATCCAACCAGCGAGCTACCCCCAAAAGACAAAGCCAGACTTTTCCAAAAAGTCAGCCTAATCCTGCGCGGGAAAACAAATCGCCGCGCTCGCAACCACTCGCGCAGCTGACCGCTTATTCCTGATATACTTTTTGCAGTGTATAGTTTTTACAGTTTGCTACCAGTCAACATCTTTGAAGGCATCTATGAGTATGTCTCTAGGCTAGTTACCATTACTTTTTACAATATCCGCGATCACTTTGAGCCAATACCACTGTGGAAAAAGAGTGAAAGCGCGATGACATACCTGACAAGAATCGATAAGAAGTTAGCCATCCGCTTTATTGACCGTCAGCTGTGGGGCATACCTGATTTAAACCTCGATCACTTGGAAAGTTTTTTGAACTCGGCTGATTTCCCTGAAGAGAGCAGGGAGCAATTTGAATTTCTTAAATACGCAGTCGAAACTCGGCTTATGTATACCACCATCAAAGAAGCATTACTCAATAACTAGGTGGTAACTTTTTGCTACACTGACCAAATCATCTCACTGTACGCTTAACTACTATTCATGCAGTTAATATAGATTCTTATGCCAAAAATCAAAGATCTCCCTAAACATAAAAGGCCACGCGAAAGACTGTTAGCAGAAGGTCCAGATAATTTGAAAGATTCGGAATTGCTGGCAATTTTGCTTCGAACTGGTAGAGAAGGAAAAAGTGCCATCGATATTTCCAAATCTATTCTTAAAGCTTATCAACTTGATACCCTGCTTTCAGTAAGTATCAAAGATTTAACTACTGTCAAAGGTATTGGTACAGATAAGGCAGTTA
>DAOOPX010000111.1:0-1972 GCA_035388465.1 Candidatus Woesebacteria bacterium | reverse complement strand
GAATCATGCCATTGGGTTTATTGAAGGCTTTCGTCAACTTGGCTAAATCTTTTTCGTTCATCCCTAAATCAACCAATGTATATGATCTAGATTTTGAAGATAGCAAACGCAAAACCACCTTTTCTCCCTCCGCCACTGGCAGAATAGAGACACGAAGGTTAAGGTTTTCTTCTTTAAGTGAGATCTGCATCTTTCCGTCTTGGGCGCTCATGTGTTCATCAGTACGAAGGCTGGATAAAACCTTAATTCTAGTCACAATCCGGTCGTGTAACTTGATCGGGATACTGAGTGAGTCAAACAGAATTCCGTCTACCCGGAATCGAACCAACAGCTCGTTTTCCTTGGGTTCTATATGAATGTCAGAGGCTTTGTCTTCATAGGCAGAAGTGATCAATAGATTGACAATTTTTTCGATTGGCGGATCGTAAGCTTCGGACTCTGTTTTGGTCGTGCCCAAGCCCGCCTCAAGCAATTTCTCAAACTTTTTTTGTAAATCTTTGGTGTAAATCGAAATAACATTGGTGATATCTTGAACGGTGGAGTAATGAATCGAGACTGGCAAGCCGGTTTTTTTGGCTATCGCTTCCATCACCCGTTTGTTTTGTGGATTAGCGGTCGCGACCTTGAGCTCCTTATCAGACCGCGCAAAAGCAACTACCAGTTGCTTTTGCGCCACATGCTCCGGCACAATCTTGATTAATTCCGGTGAAATACTAATTTTGGTCAGGACCACGTGTGGCACTTGAAGCACCTCTGCTTCAAGTGCTCCAATCTCTTCATCACTTAATTTCTCAGCTTTAATTACCGCATCACGCAGCGAAATTTTACTTTCAACCGCCAGCTTTTTGACTTGATCTAGGTCAACCGAACTCAATTTCTTACTATCGAGCAATATCTTTTCCAGTTGGGCATCGGCAAACATACCAAAAGCATAACACATGATTTACTGCTTGCAGAAGTGCGGATTTTTACTGTACGATGTTTGATTAGTAGTATTTAAACAGAACTGCCTATGCCCAAAAAATCCAGCTCACGCCGAAAAACCAGTACCAAAACTTCAGTCAAAGCTAGCGCTAAAAAAACTAAAGTAAATGGCTATCTCGTCAAAGAACAAGAAGAATTTCACAAGGCCCATCCCAACGCCCAGTTATTAATCTCGTTGTTTCTGCTATCCTTCCTCGTTTTGGTTTTGATTTATTTACGCCAAATAAATTTGGTTTAATAAATATTAACCAGTTCCTAACTAACTAGCAGAAGCTCCTTCAGGCAGGTGGTGTATCGGTTGGAGAGGTGTTTTCTACTGTTAATTTCTTTGAGCGCTTCACCACCGCTACCGAAAGTGATCAACGCATGACCATAGCGAGTCCGGATTTGGTCAACTGAAGTGGTAATTGCCATTTTTTTGTGAGTAGTTAAATTTAGATCGGGTCGAAACAGATGCTGCTGAAATCTAGAGCTCGGCTCAATACCTGAGAGTAACACCCCAGCTTTTTTGTAACGGATTCCAGTCTGATAAATTTGTGACAACAGCTGTTGAGCTAAAACCATAAAATCTGGCGGATACTGAGAAGCTACGTCTAAAGTTACAGTCGCTGAAGCACTAGCTTGGCAAGCAATGGGATCAAAACGGTTGGCAAGAATAAAAATTGTCAAGTAACGGGCGATAGCATGGTCGGCACGCAGTTTACTACAAGCTAAATCGATAAAACTGATGATCGCAGCGCGCAGAGCAGATAACTCAGTGACCGGCCGGCTAAAAGATCTGGAGGTACAGATCCCTTTTTTGGCCGGCCGGACCATTTCCAACTCCAAACAAGAAACCCCGTTGAGCTCTTGGACAATTCTTTGACCGGTCACCGTCAAGTACTTCTTCGCTGCCAGCTCTCCCATAGTCACGAGATCTAAAGCCGTATTTACTCCGATTGTATTAAGTAGAGCTTGGTACCGCCTACCCACGCCCCACAGCTCACCC
>DAOOPX010000110.1:0-2020 GCA_035388465.1 Candidatus Woesebacteria bacterium | reverse complement strand
CAAACTCAGGGAGTGATCGATATTGCCTTGGAAAGGAATCCTAGAAACAAACAAAAGATGAGTGTGAGTTTGAGCGGCCGACCAGCCACGACTCAGTATCAACTGAAGCAACTTTTTCGATTACCTGAGTCGATTGATACTAATCAAGATTATCTTTCTCTAGTTGAGTGCCAACCTCAGAGTGGGCGAATGCATCAAATTAGAGTCCACATGGGTTATCTAGGTCATCCGCTAGTGGGCGACGAAAAGTATGCAGGGCGCAAACGTTTTCGTCGCCATCACGAGCTACTCAGTCGTCAGTTCCTCCATGCTTCTCAAATCAAGTTTAATCATCCCAGGTCTATGGAAACCCTGACGATTGAGTCGCAGTTGCCCCCAGATTTAACCCAGGTAATTCAGCAACTTAAGTATATCAAACCGCTGCTTGGATCTCATTATGATAATAATTGTTGACTTTGGATCACAACTGACTCACTTGATTGGTCGCAGATTACGGCAAATAGGTGTAAGCTGCACGTTTGTTCAACCAGAAGAAGTGATCGAAGTTATTAACTCTCAAAAGCCATCCGGCATTATTCTTTCTGGTGGGCCGGCAAGTGTATATGCTGACCATGCACCTACAATCGACCTGGCTGTTTTTGACAGCAAGCTTCCCATATTTGGTATTTGTTATGGCTGGCAACTTATGGCTAACCTGCTTGGTGGAGAAGTCAATAATACTCAGAAAGAGTATGGTCCAGAGACAATTACGTTTTCAACTAATGTATTTAAGCTACCAAGCAAAAAAAGTACTGTGTACATGTCACATGGAGATACTGTGACTAAACTACCTGATGATTTCATCTCCATTGGGTCAACCTTATCGGTTAAAAATGCTGCAGTGATTAATTCTAAGAACAAATTTATTGGTATGCAATTTCATCCTGAAGCAGATCACACCGAGTATGGGTTGGAAATACTAACACACTTTGCCCTGATTATCTGTGGTGAAGTCGCAGCCCCCCTTGATATTTCAAGCAAGAGATTGGTTAAATTAGTCAAAGAAAAGGTTGGTCCTCGCCAGGTTATCTGCGCTGTGTCAGGAGGTGTGGACTCCACGGTAGCTGCAGCAGTCATCGCCAAGGCGATTGGAAGTCAGTTGATCTGTGTTTATGTCGAGAGTGGGCTAATGCGCCCAGGAACTCAGCAAAGAGTGGAGCAGATATTTGCCAAAGTAGTACCAGCCAAATTGATCGTGATCGATGCTCAAAAGCGGTTTATGCAATCACTCCGTCAGATCACAGATCCGGAGCAGAAAAGAAAAATTATTGGCAAACTGTACGTTGATCTCTTTCAAGAGGAAGCAAAAAAATACTCAGACGTTTCTTTTTTGGCTCAGGGTACCATTTATTCGGACGTAATTGAGTCAAAGGGTTCTCGCCATGCTTCTAAAATCAAATCCCACCACAATGTTGGTGGTTTGCCAGAGTCGCTAACACTTACTTTGTTAGAACCGCTTCGTGAACTGTATAAAGATGAGGTTCGATCGGTTGGGCGGAGTCTTGGTTTGCCAGAAGAAATAGTTGAACAACAGCCAGTTCCAGGTCCTGGTTACGCTGTGAGAATTAGGGGTGAGGTCACTCCGGCCCGGTTACAACAGGTGAAACAAGCTGATGAGATTGTGGTTGAAGAGATGCGAAAGTCAAAATGGTATTCACGAGTCTTTCAATGTTTTGCTGTGCTGACTGGTGCATACAGCACTGCGGTGAAGGGTGATGAACGGGTTTTTGCTGAAGTAGTGGCAATTAGAGCTTACGAATCAAGAGATATTATGACGTCACAGTGGGCAAGGTTGCCATATGACCTATTGCAAGCTATGGCATCTCGTATTGTTAATGAGGTTCCAAATATATCTCGAGTGGTATACGATATTACCACTAAGCCGCCTGCCACCATGGAATGGGAATAACTTTGACAATTTAGCAACTTATTCAAGTTTCGTAAGCAATTTTTCCAAAAAAATTTGCGTAGGCGAGACAAT
>DAOOPX010000109.1:0-2052 GCA_035388465.1 Candidatus Woesebacteria bacterium | reverse complement strand
ACCGACTGAGCTACTGACCCATGTGTGCGCCCACCGGGAATCGAACCCAGATTTAAGGCTTAGAAGGCCCTTGTTTTATCCGTTAAACTATAGGCGCGCGCCGAACACAGGTATTATACCGCGTTGTTGGTCACGCTGGTGAAATACTCCGTAGTTACGGTTAGGCGCGCGCAGATTTTGCGATTTTCTTGACTTTTTTGCTCAGCTTTTTGGCTTCAGCAGTGCCTTTGGTTTTGACGACTTCGACCACCTCTTTGATGGTTTTGTCAGGATCAGCGTCGTACTTTTTCTTCAGCTGCTTGGCAGACGTTTTGGCTTCAGAAAACTTTTCCTTTGCCATTTTGCGGTTTTTTTCATCGGAAAAAAACACCGCTGCGGCGCCCGCTATCATGCCGGTGATCAGGGGAAACAAACCTGTTTTTTTACTCATTAGTTACTCCTTTCTTATTAAGGTATTGTAATCAAACTCAGGGTATTTGTCAGGCCAGGTTTTTTCCAGAACGTGCCGTGAATTAATAAGACTTTTTCTCCTCCAGTAGTAATGTTGAGTTGTTTTAAGACATTAAGTAATTCCTCCGAGCTAGCAAGGCGATAATCATCAGGTAGCTTGATCATGTATGGAATGACGGCATATACCATTGATAGTTGACGATAGGTCCTTTGACTACTAGTCAAGGTATAAATTGGCAGGTCAGGTCGAAATCGGGCAATTAGCCGGGCAGTATCGCCAGTTTCTGTCAAACAGACGATTTTATCGACTG
The DNA here is from genome assembly GCA_035388465.1 of Candidatus Woesebacteria bacterium. Classification (GTDB taxonomy): domain Bacteria; phylum Patescibacteriota; class Microgenomatia; order UBA1400; family PJMF01; genus DAOOPX01. The sequence goes on along the minus strand of DAOOPX010000109.1, from coordinate 1,291 downwards.
GCGCTACTTGGGTGGATTTACACGATGATAGTAAGTTAATGGCGGCTTGAGTAATGTAGGCCGTGGTGTTTGAGATACCACTAGTTAAGGGTTGAAAACAGCTGTGGGGCTCGTTGAAGCTAGCGATTTTTGCTTGAGCACGGACTGCCTCCACAGGATACTTGCCTAGAGTTGTTTCCTCAGACAGCATCACCGCATCGGTGCCATCGTAAATAGCGTGGGCGACATCGGAGACTTCGGCTCTGGTGGGTCGAGGATTATCGACCATCGACTTGAGCATTTGGGTAGCAGTGATGACTGGTTTGCCCAGCTCGCGGCTTTTATCGATGATCTTTTTCTGCCAGTAAGTTAGTTCTTCAAACGGAACCTCAACGGCTAGATCACCGCGTGCGATCATGACAACATCGGAGACCTCAATTATTTCTTCTAGATGATCAAGCGCCGATTGATTCTCAATCTTGGCCACAATTTCAGGATGAAGTTGACGTTTTTCTAGCTCCGATTTGAGGATCTCAATGTCTTGTTTGTTGCGCACAAAGGATAAACCAACGAAATCAATTAGATCATCGGTGGCTGCATCCAGGTGAGCGAGATCGCGGTCAATCAGGGATGGCAGATCGATGGTGGCACCGGGAGTGTTGAGCGTTTTGCGATTACTAATCGTGAAGTTACCCAGGGCGGTTGTCGCCAGCTCGTCTTGATTTTTGGAGACAACCGCAAACTCGCCCAGACCATCATCAATCAGGACATGGTCACCCGGCTTAAGCGTTTCAACCACGATCTTGGGTAAAACTGGTTTGTGCGGATCTTGACAGTCTTGATTGTGAGTAAAGATGACCGTTTGGTCGGTATTTACGGCAAAAGCCTCTTCTCCAGGAATGGTTAATCGAATCTCTGGACCTTGCAAATCGAGTAAAATTCCAATCGAGACTCCCATCTTTTCCGCAATTGAGCGGACCCGTTTAATTCGCTCTTGATGCCACTCAACGTCGCCGTGCTTGGTGTTAAACCTAGCCACATTCATGCCCGCTTCAATTAGTTTGGTAATTTGTTCCTCGGACTCGGTAGCTGGGCCGATGGTGGCGACGATCTTGGTGAGTTTGGTCATGATTGATCCTTTGTCTGTTGTAAAATGTGTTGAGATAAATTATAACCTAATCCTATTAATGGTGAGAAAGGATTAAATATGTCAAATCAGAACAATCAGGTGCAGTCTGGCGAAGATTTAGCTAACCAAGCTCTAGGTGCGACAAAAAGTTCCACGCTGGAAATTGATGAAGTGGCGCAGTCG
>DAOOPX010000108.1:0-2087 GCA_035388465.1 Candidatus Woesebacteria bacterium | reverse complement strand
ATACCCGAGCTATGTCATTTATCAAAGCTGGTAATATTTCCAAGGGCATGTATCTCAAATTTAAAGATCAGCCGCACATGGTGACTCAAACGAGCTTCATGAGCCCAGGCAAGGGTTCGGCCTTCATGCGCTGTCGACTGAAGAGTGTAAAGACAGCACAAACAGTTGAGTTCACCTATAAATCCAACGAGATGGTTGAAGAGTTAGAGGTAACAACTCAAAGATTGCAGTATTTGTACCATGACAGTGACGAAGTGGTGTTCATGAACGAGCGCTCTTTTGAGCAGGTCAGCGTGCCGCTGGGCTTACTTGAGGAAAAGTTGGATTTATTGAGTAGCGAGCTTGAGGTATACGTAATGTTTTACGATGATAAGGCAATTGGTGTCTCGCTGCCCCCCAAGATCAAGCTTAAAGTTACTCATGCAGATCACGCAGTGGCTGGGGATACGGTGGGACAAGCCAAAAAAGAAGTTGAGCTCGAAACTGGCTTGCGAATTATGGCGCCGCTTTTCGTCAAAAGCGGCGACACTTTAATTATTGATACTGACACTAAACAGTACGTTAGCCGGGCGTAACTGTCTTTAATTTTTTTTCACTCTGTCTTGAAAAAACAAAAAATCCCGCTTCTTGCGGGATCTTTTGGGCTCAGAACGTAGCTCCCCGGTAAGGAAAGAACCTTCTGAGGTAAGAGTACTATAACATAAGTTATAAGTACTTGTCAAGTATTATTAAGCTGATCAATCTATTAGTAATTATTTGAACAGCCGCAATAGATTACTCGTTTGTATCCAATTCGCGCTCGATCTGCATTAGGCGGTTATATTTCGCCACCCGTTCGCCGCGTGTAGGACCAAACTTGACAAATCTTGAGCCGACCGCAACGGCCAGGTCAACCATAGCTGTATCGTTTGTTTCTCCCCCACCCCTGTGAGAGGGAACAGTGGCCAGGCCATGTTGTTGAGCCAAAAGGCAACATTTCACTGTCTCGGTCAACGTACCGATTTGGTTAAGTTTGATCAGGATGGCGTTGATCGCGTTTTGGTTGATCGCCATTTGTAGCCTTTCGACGCTGGTGACAGTTAAATCGTCACCGATATGCATTGTTTTTTTGTTATTTGCCAATTGATTGAGTTTTACCCAGGCCTGCCAATCGTCTTCAGCTAACATATCTTCAATCGAAACGATCGGATATTTATCTAGCCATGGTTGATAGTAGCTAATCAGTTCGTCCGAGTTTAATTTTTTATTTTCTAGACTTAGGTGGTATTTTCCTTCGTGGTAAAACTCGCTTGCTGCCGCATCGATTGAGATTGCCACATCTATACCTGGTTGATAGCCAGCCGATTTAATTGCTTGGGTGAGATACTCAAGCGGCAGCTCGTTGTTTTTAATTCCATCTGGGGCAAACGCGCCCTCGTTACCAACGTTGGTAGAGTAACCGGCTTGTTTAAGTATTTTTTTTAGGGCATGGTAGGATTCTAGGACCGCACGGACACTTTCTTTGGTGTTTTGATTACCCACTGCAGTAAGACAGTACTCTTGTAGGTCGGTGCTGTTACTGGCGTGTTTGCCCCCCTCAATTGCAACTGCCATTGGTTGGGGCAAATGTTGTAAATCTGGTTTGGTTTGAAATGTGTCAATAATATAGCGGTATAGGGGTTTGTCTTGGGCAGTAGCAGCAGCGCGCGCTACTGCAACCGAGACTGCCAAGATCGCATTGCCTCCTAGTTTTGATTTGTTGGTGGTACCATCTAACTCAATCATTTTTTGATCTATATCAGATTGGTTTGTTGCATCCCTGCCAACTAAAATCGGCGAAATAAGCTGATTGATATTATTTACAGCACGCAACATTCCCTTGCCGGCATACCGTTTTTCGTCTTCGTCAAAGATTACGCTGGCTTCGTAAGTACCAGCCGAGGCACCATACGAAACCGAGGCAGTTCCCACTTCTCCTGTGTCCAAAGTTACTTGTGCCTCAACACTGGGCAAGCCACCAGAAGCAATTATTTCGTAGGCCACTGTCTTCAAAATTTTCATAATCTTCTTTCTTTTCCGGTTTTCGACAGATCTTCAAAATCAAGGAA
>DAOOPX010000107.1:0-2219 GCA_035388465.1 Candidatus Woesebacteria bacterium | reverse complement strand
GGCGCTTTGCGCCGAGGCAATTCCTTACGATTTCTCGCAAAGTACAATTTGGCGGAAGCGGTGGGATTCGAACCCACGAAGCCGGTGAAGGCTCTGGTTTTCGAAACCAGTGCAATTGACCGCTATGCGACGCTTCCAATATTTGACCCCATTTGCTGTTTGAGGTGCAAGTAGTTTATTATACCGCCTTAGTCATGCAAAACCCGCGCTGTTTACTTATCCAAGTGATTGATCCTCATTATCATCATGATTTGGCGAAAGCCAATATGGTTGAATTGACTCAATTGGTCCACACTTTTGGTGGTGTGATTGTGGGTAAAGTGACTCAGCATCGGGTCAAGCCTGACCCTGGGAGTTATATCGGCAAAGGCAAGCTGGAATGGCTAAAGCAAGAGATTGTCAGTCAAAGGGTGGCGATTGTGGTGGTGAACGATATCGTTAAGCCGAGTCAGTTGTTTCGAGTGGAGCGGGCGCTGTGGGAAACAGCGCCCACCATCAAAGTTTGGGATCGAGTCGATCTAATTTTGGCAATTTTTGAAAAGCACGCTGGTTCAGTTGAGGCGAAATTGCAAATTGAGTTGGCTAAACTTGATCACAAAGGGCCAAGAATTTATGGTTTGGGGGCAACTGAGTTGTCTCGCCAAGGAGGAGGAATTGGCACGAGGGGGAAAGGCGAGACCAACATTGAGTTTGAGAAACGCCAGCTGAAAAAACGGCGCCAGTTTTTAATTGATCGGTTGAATAAAGTCAAAAAACAGAAGGGTGACAGGATAGATCGTCGCTCTGAACTAGGTTTGGGACCGGTGGCGCTGGTTGGTTACACCAGCGCGGGTAAAACGACTTTATTCAACGCTCTGACCGGTAAGGATAAGCTCACCAGCGCCAAACTGTTTACCACGTTGGACACAGTTGTCGGTTTGATGAAGGCGCCGTCAGGCAACCTCCCCATCATTTTGTCCGACACCATTGGTTTCATTGACCAACTGCCCCCTCAGCTGATTCAAGCATTTGAATCGACTTTGCTCGAATCGTTGACCGCCAAGTTGATTCTCCACGTTGTCGATATTGCTGATCCTGATTATCCCAAGAAAATTCAGGTGGTTGATCAGATTCTGACAAAACTAGGTGCAACTCAGCCGATCCTTTTAGTTGCTAACAAAATTGATTTGGTTAATAAAAAAGCGTTAACAGATTTTAGGCAGTTTACTACTGGCCGAGAGAGTCTCGCTCTCTCCGCCGTCACTGGCGCCAATTTATCTCAGCTCAAACAACTAATTTGGAAGAAGATTCAGTAACTATGCATCTCAGAATGGTGCACCCACCAGGAATCGAACCTGGATCAACGGTTCCGCAAACCGCTATTCTATCCGTTTAACTATGGGTGCTCGGCGGCGTTGATCTCTCAACTATTGGTATTGTACCAGATCATGCCCCCTCAAGATCAATCGGGAATTTTTTGGTAAGCCAATCAGCAATCTTGTCGGTAGTGGTTGGCTCAGGTTTTTGCTCCAAGAGCACATCGGCTAAGTATTGGCGAATTAGTTTTTTTTCGTCTTCGTTATTGACAACCAGTGTCAATTGGTTGGGGAATCTTCCTACCTCAACTTTCATGACGATTTGAGCGTGTTTAGTCTCAAACCAAAACCGTCCTAACTCCTCCCAATAATAAATTTTTGCCTCTTGCCGAATACCATAGGTGGTAATTTTTTGAGTGATTTTATGCGGTGGGATAGAGGTCATGACGTAAGCCATGAATGCGACTGATAAAACCACAGCCACGGTCAAAACTTGACCAGAAAAAAATAGGATTAACGAGAGGAGTAAAACAATGGTGGTCAAATTGGTTAAATACTTGCTGTTTCGTTTTTTAAACACCCTGGCAGGTGATTGCCACTGATAAATTGTTCGTTCCGCAATCGGCTTGACGACTCCAGGAAAAATTTCGGACATCTCGATTCCCGGAGGGGTGGGAAAGTTAGTTCTATCAGGAGATCTTTGGGTTTCGCGTTGTTGCTCTTCAGCTTTTGCCGGTTCTTGTAGAGGTTGAGCTTCAACTTTTGTAGAATCAGCGGGCGGCTCGGCGCCAACTTTGACTTCTTGACTTTCGGGAGTGTTTTTTTGCACGGTACCAGTGTACAAGATTTACCTGCCAAAAAGCAAATTATTATTTAAAACGGTAGATATCAAGCTCTTGTTTTAAATCGGGTAAGTAAATATCA
>DAOOPX010000106.1:0-2236 GCA_035388465.1 Candidatus Woesebacteria bacterium | reverse complement strand
ATCACCAATGCAATTTGTACAAAGTAATTTTCCGGAAAGTGCGTGCCTATAACATCCATTTGAGTTTTTTCTGTTTTTTTGCTACTATCAGTAGTTAGATGAGCGTTGTCTCGTTTCGTTCTCAAAAAGTTTCCCAAACTTCGTTTATAGCTATTTTTTGTATTAATTATTCCAGAAAGGTTGATCAATGAAGATCACAGTTTCGTCCAAAAACTTTGAAGTGACCGAAAGCATTCGTCAGCATGTCCAGACACAAGCAGAAAAGGTTTATCGGCTCAGCGACAAAATCGCACAGCTTAAAGTATTTTTGGAAAGTGTGGCACGCAAACATAACGATCCACACGCCAACTCTGCCACCGTGGTAGTCGAAGTCCCAGGTAAAGATACCGCTGTTACTAAATCAGCAGTGGATATGTACGAAGCGATCAATCAAGCTTTTGGTTCTGCTTCACGACACTTGCGCAAAACAATCGAGAAGTTGCAAACGAAAAAGGTCCAAGCCAGGAAATAATTGGGCATTGTTAAATTTAGCAATTGTGTCGTAGTATAATACTTGATCACGCATTTACGCGCGTTGGTATAAAAAAACACAGAAAGAGTTACATGCCAAATAATTCAAAAGAAAATCCAAGGCGCAAGTTTTTAGAAGACGCGGTCTTTTTAGCGGGAGGTTCCGCTGTTGCTGCTTCATTAGGTTTACCCAATAAAGCAGAAGCTGCTCCTCAATCGTCAGAAGGAAAAGAAGGAATTATTCCAGCAAAAAACGTAGTCCAGCTCGAAACTGTGGGGGAAAGAGTTTTTTGGTTAGAGGAAAATGGCGGGTTGTACGCAGCAGAGTTTGATGCCAATTCTGGAAGTTATTCTACGGCCACGCTCGTAGAGCCAATTGAGGTTGGATATCAGGGAAGCACAGTAAACAGCTTTGACGTTATTCCCAAGAGTGGTGGAGGATATCACCTAATAATTAGGCGACCCAGATTGAATGAAAGTAGAATAGAGGTTCTCTATGCACAAATAGATTCAGTTGATAATACACTGGGGTTGATGGAACCAGTAATCGGTCTTGAAACTTTCGATGTCGGTGACGCAGTTTGTTCAAATATGGGTGATAAGCCGTTTGTGGCATTTACAGCAGGAAATGACGAAAACCATCGGTATTTGTACTACGCTACGAGAGTTGAGAAAGAAGTGGAAGAAAGCACAGATTTGTTTGAAAAAAGAGTTGCGCAAATACTTAAAGATAGCTTGATTGATCAGCTAACTTTTTTAGCTGGATCTCAAGACCAATCGCACCAGGAAGTTTGGCGAAACATTCAAACTGAGTTTGGTCAGTCATTGGCTGGTAACATTGCTACAACTATAGATATCTCTCCTAATCAGGTTGCTGATGAATTAATAAAAGCCGGCTTAGCAAAATACTCACTTAGTGCTGATGGGGAATATGCTTGGATAAATAACCCTGTATTAGTCGAGGGTAGTAAAGTATCTAAGCTTTCTGTAAGCAAAGAGCTCTTAGGTGAACTTAAGGTAGTATATCGTTCTAAAATTTTACCGACTGATGGTTCTATTTTTGATACTGTTGCGTCAATCTCCTTCGTACAAACTAATGAGAGAGTACGATATTACCTGCCTAACTTAGTCTATAGAGAACTAGGTTCGCAAGATATTGTCAAAACTGCTTCAGCGAATCTTGGAGATGAGAGCTTCCAAGCGGTCGCATTTGGTGCACAAAAAAGAGTGTGTTTTAATTGGGCATTTAAGGAGAATAATAAAGAATTAAAGAGTGAGGCATGGAAGTATTTTTATTCCTCAGTTGTTGACTTGTCGGTTGATGTGCAAAGTGTGAGCAAAAGGGTGGTTGCGGTAGTGACATTGGCAAACGGCGAAGTATGGAAATATAATATTTTGCGTAACACTAAGGGCGGATTAACAATAAACGAGCAAAAGTTGGACCATGATGACACCACCATTTCTAACGTTGAGTATTCCGAAGATACAGGGTTCGTAGTAACGACAGTGGGACCTGATGGGATATCTCGTAAACCAACAATGTTTATTGCGGCAAAAATTTTCGGAATGAACATCCTCAAGCAAATAATTCAAGCAGCTATGAGTGGACAATCTAAACCCTAGTTGAATTGTTAATTACCTTGGTTGGGAGCTAAGTAGAGTTTAATTTAAGTTATACTACGCTATGTCGCTGAGTGTAGGAATTGTTGGGTTACCTAATGTAGGT
>DAOOPX010000105.1:0-2239 GCA_035388465.1 Candidatus Woesebacteria bacterium | reverse complement strand
CAACTGCAATTGACGCTTTGCTCGTTTGTGGTTATAATCGGCGATGTAAGTCGTAACAACATCGTACAGATTACACTTGAGGAAAAATCAGTTTGTATAACATGACCAATGTGCAGAATTTAGTTACTATTTGCCTAAAGTTGCATTTATTTGGTGGTTGCTTGGATTAAGAGCTGCCATTTGTGCAGCTCAACCAAGCAACCCAAACAAGTTTATTTTTCCCGCGATTGGTGTTTTCTCTGCGATTTAGAAAGAAGTATATATGTCATTTTTTAGTAATTTATCAACTTTATTTAATAAAGATGTATCTAGCCGCTCTCCTCATAGGAAGCCCACAGGCCATACTCCACACAAAAAAGCCCCTCAACTGGTCAAACCGGTTCAACCCCCCGCTGCCACTCCTTCACCTACCCCTCCAGCGCCAGCAGTAATTAAAACTGCAGTTATGGACGAGGTTGCCTTTAGAGAAGCTCAAGCTAAAGCTCGAGAGATCATTGTTGAAGCCAGAACTGAAGCACTGTCAGTGCGCAGCCAAGCAGAAGAACAAGCTCGCCTGCTTACCAAACGAAGAGCAACAACGCTCACTGGAAAAAAAGCTAGATAGAATCGATTTACGCCTTGAGGGCCTGAGTGTGCGTGAGGGCGAACTGGATAAAAAACAGGATCAACTGCACAACGTTAAGCTCGAATTAGAGGAGCTAAGAAAAAAAGCAGTTGCCAAACTTGAGGGTGTCGCCAGTTTAACTACTGACGAGGCCAAGCAACAGTTAATGGCTGAGCTAGAAAAATCTCTCAAAAAGGAGATGGCTCAGTTCATCAGACAGAAGCAAGAAGAAGCCCAAGCTGAAGTCGAGGAAAAAAGCAAAGAAATTCTGGTGAACGCTATGTTTCACGGCGCAACAGAGTATGTGCCTGAGTACACTGTATCACTGGTTCAGTTGCCAAACGAAGAGACAAAAGGCAAAATTATCGGTAAGGGCGGAAAAAACATCAATTCTTTCGAACACGAAACTGGCGTAGACGTTGATCTTGATGTTTCACCCACTGAGGTACGCCTATCTTGTTTTGATCCAGTGCGCAGAGAGATTGCTCGGATTTCGCTGGAACGATTGATCAAAGATGGCCGTATTCAACCCAGCCGAATTGAGGAAACTGTGGCCAAAGTCAAACTGGAAATTGACAAGATTGTGTTCGAGGCTGGCAAAAAACTTTGTCACGATTTGGGCGTGTATAACCTACCCATTGAGTTAATGCGGATGATCGGTAAATTCAAGTACCGATTTTCTTATGGTCAGAGCCTTATTACTCACACAATGGAGGAAACGAAAATTGGGGCCAAATTGGCTAGCGAACTAGGACTAGACGTCAACACAGTTAAACTGGGCTGTTTACTTCATGACATCGGCAAAGTTTCTGACGAAGCTGAAGGTAGTCACGTAGAGCTGGGACTGAAAATTGCCAAAAAATACGGTATGTCGCAGCCAGTGCTTGACTGTATTGCCCAACATCATGAGGACGAATCATTTTCTGGACCAGAGCAGATGGTGGTATATATTGCCGATGCGATTTCCGGGTCGAGACCTGGTGCTCGCTACGAAAATTATGACGAGTATGTCACCAGGTTGAAGAATTTGGAAGACATTGCTCAAAGCTATCCTGAAGTCAAGCAAGCTTATGCAATTCAAGCGGGTCGAGAGGTACGCGTCTTACTCAAGCCAGAGCAATCTAAGGATGACGACGTGATGGTTATTAGTCGTAAAATTCGCGACGAAGTGAAAGAAAAACTCACTTACCCAGGCACAGTCACTGTCACTGTCATCAGAGAAAACAGACACCAAGAGATAGCTCATTAAATAGTGTAAAATGGAGTAATCATATGTTGAATTTCATTAACATCGGTCAAATATTGCTTGCGATCTTGATTGTTACCTTGATTTTACTTCAAGCCCAAGGAACTGGGCTTGGAGCTACTTGGGGCGGCGGCGGCGAAACCTACCACACCAAAAGGGGGGTTGAAAAATTGATTTTTTACCTCACCATTCTTTGCGTGCTGTTGTTCGTGGTGTTTTCGTTGGCGGCCTTGATGAACTAAGTTATGCGTAAAATTTACTGGTACTTGGTGGCCTATATCAAGAAGTATGGTGTTTTGTTTGCTGTGACTTTGGTGACAGCGATTGCCATATTTTCTGTGGTTTTGCCTCAGATTTTACAAAATCTGGAGAGCAAAACCACCAAGTAT
>DAOOPX010000104.1:0-2411 GCA_035388465.1 Candidatus Woesebacteria bacterium | reverse complement strand
TTGTTTACCAAGGCTAGCTGTGCGTTTTTCTCAACCACACCCAGAGGGGCTTACGCTGGTGATGATACCGATTGCGGACCTATAGTTGTGGATGGTGCGGTTACTGTGAGCGCGATCAATGTCTGTGGCCAGCTTTCTTTAGATGCTAACGGCGACGCTACCCCGGAAACCGATTGGTATTTACCCAGCCAAAAGGAACTGATGCAGGCTTACATAGATGGTATTTTTAATCAGACCAACGCCACTTTTACAACTTACGAGGGCTTTTGGTCGTCCACGGAGAGCTCTGGCAATTCGGGTGGCGCGTGGAACGTGTACTTGCCGAATGGCAACACTGACGCCGGCAACAAGCGCTACGAGGGCGGCCTCGCCGTTCGCTGTGTTCGCCGGGACTGATCTTATCCAGAATTTAATAATTTATAATTTTTAATTCCCCCCGCCGAGAAGCGGGGGGACGCAAATTTTAATTTGCGTATTTCTCTTGTTTCTGCTTAAATAACTATGGCGCTAGATTCTGCCTTTCAATCCCGCAAAGCGAGACACTGATTTGCAGAGAGAGCCCAAACATCAGTCCGTTCCGTTGCACCCATTGGGTATAATGAAACCTACAAAAAGCCTTTTGAGGTGAAACTCCTCACCAGACTTTTGAAGATAAGTAAAAAGTAAACGGAAATAACGAGAACTTTTGGTCGTCCACGGAGAACTCTGACAATTCGGATAACGCGTGGAACGTGAACTTGCCGAATGGCAACACTAACAACGACAACAAGAACAACGAGGGTAACAACGCCGTTCGCTGTGTTCGCCGGGACTGATGGGCGGGCTCCTAGGGCTTTGAAGCCGTGTTCTGGCGTTTTGCCCATTTGAGCCAGCCGGTCAGCATTTTGCCAGTTTTCTCATGCACGGTAATAATGTAGGCGTACTTGGTAGGGGGAATCAGCTTCAAGTCATAGGCCATTTTCAGCCGAAATTTGCATTGGTCAAATGTACTACTCGCTTTCTGTATTGAAGGGGGTTTTTGAGTATTAGGTAAAGAATTAGCGACAATGATCAGATCAAGAAGCTGCCAGTTCAGGTCAAGGATGTTTTGTCCCAATGTGTACTTGTAGGCTTTGGGAAAATGGTGGATGAGTTTATATAAGTACTGCTGGTATTGATAAACAACTAAATACAGTGGCAGATTATCAGCCTGATTTAAAGACGAAGTAGTCATAGTTGCCCATTGGTTTGAGGTATTTTTTCAGTATACCAAAGTGTCGGTCGTACAGATTTTTCCGTAATCGGTAGGTATTTGCTCTTTTAAAGTGTCCAAAATATGAGTTGATTGTGGCAAGCATTGCTTGGAGTTGCTCGGGTGTGGGGGTGTGACCAAGTGGGGCGGCGTGAGGATGTTGATTGTGAGATTGTATCAGCAAGCCTTGATTAAATGCAGCCAGCTTAGATTTGAGATTACTAACCACGCGGCGCCTGCAGAGGATGTATTCAGGTCTAACTACATAACCAAGCCAGTCTATGCCAGAATAGACCGAGCCAAATTGGTCTTTAGCTGGATGAAGTTGGAGTGACAATTGTTGGCAGAGAAATTGATTAATAGCCTGGCGCCATGATGATAGCTGATCTGGATCGTTTGACAAAAGCACCAGATCGTCGACATACCGTAGGTAGTATTTGACTTTTAGTTTTCTTTTGACGAATTGATCTAGTTGGTTGAGGTAGACATTGGCAAAAAATTGAGAAGTCAAATTGCCGATGGGCAAACCCTTGGACTTGGCGGTATGAAACAGGGATTTATGCGGAGGAATTTGAGCCAGAAGTTGGGTATCACCCTTGACCCGGCAGTTAAGAGTAGGATCGTTGAAGATAATCAGGTGCGCCAGCCAGAGAAGATCTGGCTGGAGCAAGTGTTTTTGCAGAAGATTTACAAATATTTGCTTATCAATCGAGGTAAAAAAACTGAGGATGTCAAGCTGGAGAAAGTAGGCGCGATTAGTCTGATTTCTCGTGATTTGTCTGAGGTATATCTGAAGGCGGCGTACTGCACTGTGAGCTCCCTTGCCTTTGCGGCAAGCAAAAGAGTCGAAGATGAAGTGGCGCTCAAAGTAGGGCTCAATAGCACCGACCAGCAGGTGGTGAGCGATTCTATCTTGAAAATCAGCAGCAAAAATCTCACGCAGTTTGGGATAAGTGACGACAAAACATGATGATGGAGCTGGGACATAGGCTTTAGATCGGAGAAGAGTTGTCAATTGATAAAGCTGAGACTCGGCAGATATCTCGTAGCGGAGAGCTACTGTCTTTTTCCGTTTATTTTTCCGGCATGACTGGTAAGCTTTGAGTAAGTGAGGAAGTGTGAAACAAGGTTCTGAGCCAGCACATGGTATCCACTCCAGTCACCCAATTCAACAGAGATA
>DAOOPX010000103.1:0-2420 GCA_035388465.1 Candidatus Woesebacteria bacterium | reverse complement strand
CGTGTTCTTATGCCGTTGTTCACCACAGTTACTTGGCTATAAAGGCTTCTGTCCAGCTTGGCATTTCCGGTTTTTGCTCAGAGCGCAATATCTCTCGCCATTTTTTATCAGTCAAACGATCACTCAGCGGCCAATTAAATTCATAATAAGAATACACGCCACCCTTCGCTACTCTCAGCTTGCCGTCTATCGGCACCACTACATAAATTTCGGAAATATCACCCGTACCAACTTCTAACACCTCACCATTGGGATCGGTAGCCACATCAGCAATAATCGCAGCCGGATTTTCACTAAGATATCCGCGCCGGTCAGATTCCTTAAATTCTGGCTCGTTTTTATTTACTTCCAACCAAAAGTGCTCCAACTGTCCGCCGTACGAACGGATTAGCTCATGTTCCTCGGTGTTAAGAGACTCATTCCGTAACTCTTTAAGTGAGATTGTCTGTAATGAACTCACCAATTGCTTCATTATTGTCAAGTTTTCCTTCATTGACTCAGAAAGCAAACCTCTGGACTCCAAACCTTCACTGGTCATGGTGATTAAAGCGCCAACTCGAGCATAAACTTGCGGGTTGGGCTCAACGTAACCCCGATCATCTTTCTCTTCAGGTCCCCCGCCCATTTCTGCATACACTTGCTTGGCGTAAAGAATGGTATCGTGTTTTAGTTGCGACCAACTCCCCAAATAAGTATTCAGCTCTTTCCTCGCCCAAGCTTGATTTTGCATAAAAGCAGGATAACCTTCTGCCTTTGTTTCCAACAACGGCAAAAGCTGGTACAACCAACCCCAATACAAATTTTGGGTCCAGATTGTTTGATCCAATCCAGTCAGATACTGACTCATTTTTTCTAGATTCTCGTTATAACAAGCATATTTAGTTTCACCAGCCGCTGCTAATATTTGCTTGGCTTCAGCCGAACCCATGGCTGCCGGAATATCTAAGCCGCTTGGCAAGCATCGCGCTCCGGCCTGACAGTTAGTTTCATTAGGTTTGAAATTGGCACATGTCTGGGTTGTATCTCCAACTTCACGGTAAATTAAACGCTGAAATATGGCGGCATCGATCGTAAACCGTTGACCCATAAATCTGAAACCTTTAATCTCGTTCTCTCTGTCTTCTTGAATCGAGGCATCAAAAATGGGCATAGAGTTAATTTGGGGTGGTTCTAATTTGTCTACCTCAACCATAAAATTCATCCAGTTTTGTTCATTCTCATTGAGTAATGATTCGAGGGTTGCACTCTCAGCATATACCTTTGAGACGATTTCCTTGAACTGATAATAAGTAATATCGTCACTTTTGCCAACAAAAAAATTAATTGGCTCGTAAAGAGTATTCCAACTCTTTTGATTCTCGCTCTCGTTCAGCGCCAAAGTAATCAATGTGGCAGACTTGACTTCATCACTCATCTTCATCCGAAAACTCAAACGCCCATACCACATCATGGTTTTGAAATAAGCTTTGAGCTGATCAGATTTATCATAATGTCCTCTGGGCACATACTGCGAGTAGTCTTCCATTAGCGCATCGGCCGCATCACTTTGAGCTAAGCCGATATTCATTACAGCTGAGTTGGCAATACCTTGATGCGCTTCAATCATTTCCAGCTCTTTATTGACTTCATTGGTAACCAAAGAAGGGGGAACCGCGGTCGGATCGATTAGCTTTTTTGCAACCGCAAAAAAGCCCACGTTCCTTTTCGCCGCATTTTCCCACTCTGTCCCAGTTAATTTTTGGTGATCAGCCAACGACCGATCAAGCATCCGAGTGGTTAATGAGCTCAGTTCGTCAGCGAGTTTTTCTTCCTCCAGATTTTTTAACAAATAATCGAACATTAAGTGGTAATTATGAAGAACTGAGTCAGTGGTAATAAAGTTGGGAACATAACTATAACGATTTGACTCATAAAGAGGAAAAAACTCGCTGTGGTAACTTGGACGGACCACAAATGCATTTTTTGTCACCAAGGCTTTTTCTTGATCTGAAAAAGTGAATGCTTGGGCGTTTTCCACGTTAGAAAAATCTTGGTTTACCGAGTAATTTGCCACCGCTAACTTTAGCTCAACTGGAACTTCGACATAATTAGCAAATCCTTGTGCCTGAGCAATTAATGGTTGCTGCAGTTGGTCAGATAGAGCTGTTTTTTTGTTAGCTTCATTAGGATCGAATTGAGGTTGAGACAAAGAAAAAAACCTGGCAACAATACCAACTGCAACAACCGCTACTATCACAATCAATGAACCTGCAATTAATTTTGAATTTGATTTCGGAGGATGATTTTCAACAACTTCAGGCTGAGACACTTCAGGTTCTTGCATAGATCATATCCTTTCTAGTTGCTCTAGATAATGTTAAAAAATTGTCGGAGAGACAGGACTCGAACCTGCGACCCCGCGCTCCCAAAGCGCGTACTCT
>DAOOPX010000102.1:0-2471 GCA_035388465.1 Candidatus Woesebacteria bacterium | reverse complement strand
TAAATAGCAGTTTAAGTATTTTACGTTTCATTTTTTGATTAATCTGGTAATTGCATTAAAACCAGCCATTCCTCCGAGGATTAAACCGATGCCGCTGCCAATCAGTAGTTGCCAAATCAAAATTGAGGGTAACGAAATTGTGGGGAAAAATGCATCAATTTGACTTGCAATCTTGGGTGTGAGGGAGAGTGAAGTGGCAAAGGCAAATATCCAACCCAAGAGACTGCCAAAAAAACCATAAAACATTCCTTCAATCATAAATGGAGTTTTAACAAACTGTTTTGAAGCCCCAAGTAATCTCAAGATAGAAATTTTCTTCCTTTGCGAACTTGCTTTCAGCGCAATAATTACATTGGTGACCAGAAAGGCTGTGCCAGCCAGAACCGACAAAATAATTAATCCCCACGAACGAATCACTTGAGTAATCGATTTGAGTTGATCGATTGTTTCTTGTTGGTAAACCACCTCGTCAACGCTTTCTTGTTGTTCGAGCTGTTCCTTAATTGAACTTAAGTAATCAAGGTTAATGGCTTTGATCTCAATACTGGCTGGGAGGATATCGGCAGTGACTAGCTCGAGCAGAAGTGGCTCATCTTGATTTTCTTCGCGATAAATTTCTAAAGCCTGGTCTTGAGTGATGACCGAGACTTCGTTAACAAAAGCTTCGTTTCGGAACTGGGTTTCAATCTGTTCAATTGTTTCCATGGGTGTTTTAAGTTTGAAAAAAGCAATAACTTGCGGTTGAGTCTCTGCGTAGTCGAGGAGTGCTTGAGCACCAAAGGTAATCAACGAGGTAAAATATCCAACAAAGGCGATCAAACTGATAATTACAATGACAGTCATTGATTGAATAGGTGAGCGTCTAACGGTGGTAATCGCAGATGTCAGGCTGTTCATGATTTTTTATCTTTCTTCACCGGCTTTGATTTAGTTTTTTCTGAAGATTTCAGTTCAATTTTATGCGCGCTTGATTTTTCTGGGGAAGGTTCGTCTGGAGGAAGCGTTTCAACTTTTGTGCTTGCCCCTCTAGTTATTTTTCCTGCCTCGATGACAATGATTTTACAATTAGGATAAAGATCAATAATTTTTTGATCGTGAGTTGCGACTAACACACAAGTACCGAGGCTATTGATTTTTTTGAGTAGGTTTACAATATTTTTAGCAGTGGTGTAATCGAGATTACCGGTTGGTTCATCAGCAAAAATCAACTTGGGATTAAGCGCGAGCGCGCGAGCGATAGAAACCCTTTGTGCCTCCCCGCCTGAAAGCTGTTTGGGAAATAACAGAGCTTTGTCATGAAGACCAACGAGATCTAGCAGGTCAGTGACACGTCGTTCAATTTCGGCATCGTTTTTTCCGGCAATAAATAAGGGGGCGGCAATATTTTCCCAGACGTTGAACTCACTGATGAGCTGATAATCTTGGTAAACGATGCCCAATTGACGACGGAAGAGCTCGAGTTGTTTGCCCCTCAATTGGTTGACGACTTGACCATCTAGCTCAATTGAACCTTGATTTGGCGTGTATTGACCACAGAGCAATTTGAGCAAAGTGGTTTTGCCGGCGCCACTCGGTCCAGTCAGAAAGACAAACTCGTTTTGATCAATCACGAAATCTATGTCGAACACTCCATCATTGAGGGGTAAAAAAACTTTGGTGATGCCTTGAAATGTTAGGAATGACACGCAAATAGTGTAAACGTAACAAGGGCTATATGGCAAGAGGAGTTCGAATCAAGAGAGATCGTTACTCTTGGGTTAGCTCTGGAGATGAGGCGTTGGGATCGATTACCTCGATCTTACCAACATCCATTAACCAGCCGGCCTTTTGTCCTTGGTAGGTTTCTCCCCAAACTTTGACCTGCATACCAGATAACTTGTCCAGATCGGTGACTGACGAAGTCAGATAAACAGTTTGCGAGTCACCCCCAGTACGGAGGAGTTTGTGAGAGCCCTCACCATTAATACCGCCTTGTTCTAGATACCCTTCAGCCACGTCTTTAAAAACTTCGTGATTACTGCCAAAAATATCACCTGCCTTGACTGAATCGCCAGCCACCTGCTGGGTTGCTGGCGATTCATAAGTTTGCGCCAGCGAACGATTTTCTACTAAAGTTTTCAAGCTTAATCCAGAAGCTATGCCTAAAGCTACTGCACCTACTCCAGCTAAAATCGCAATCGGTAATTTTACTTTTTTCATTTCCCACCTTTCTATTTTTTGGTTCGATTGAGCTTTTTTTATCTCGGTAATTCCAGATTTTAATTGCTCATCATCAATTTTTGGTTTGCCGGCAGGTGTTGAAGTTTCGCTGATATTATCAACAGTGATGGTTGGTTGAAGATTTTGCATGTTTTTTATTGTAGCACGAGTTCGGCTTCAATAAATTGATCGAGATCTCCGTCGAGTACAGCTTCGACTTGACTAGTTTCAACTTGGGTACGCGTATCCTTAATTAATTTGTAAGGATGAAG
>DAOOPX010000101.1:0-2508 GCA_035388465.1 Candidatus Woesebacteria bacterium | reverse complement strand
AGTACTTGATTTACTACTAACACCTGATAACGTTAAGAGCTAGCGGAACAATAGTTTTTTAAAGCCAACTGCCACAGTTTATGTGAAGCAAAGAGAAAAATTAGTGCCAGGAATAGCGCGGCTGGTGGCCACCAAAGTTGCCACTGCCCCAGCAGTGTCTCGGTGGGAACGCTGACCATAAAAATGACCGGGATAACGGTCATAAATAGTAGCCGCCAGCCGCGTTCATAGATAGACCCGGGGTGTTTAGATAAAAATATGAATTGTTGTGCTAGCATTGGTAGTGACAAAGCGTTGATAAACCAAAAAGCCAAAGTTACAGTCATCATTCCCAACGAGTAGGCAATTACTAATCCGCAAATGAACAAAAATCCAAATGGAATTAAGTTGAGCCAGTTAATGTCTAATTTGCCCAGCCCAATTCCCAGCCCCGTCGTAACCAATCCGGCCATCACACCGGGAATTAACGCAAAATACGGTCGCCACAGCGATACCGCGAACTGAGAATTAATTGGTTTAGTTAAAATTAAATCTAGTCCGCCGTAAGTGATTTTTTGGGGCAGACTTCGCAGATTAAAGATAAACGCTAGTCCTAAAATTAACTCGCTAAACACCATGTTGACTCCGTATAGAGTTAACAGTTGATAATAGCTCCAACCAGCAATCTCGTTGACGTTCCAAAAAATCACTTTAATTCCAAGTAGTGTCACCGCAAAATAGGCCCACTCAACCAAAATTTCCATGATAAATGAGAAACGATATTCAGTCTCCAAACTGGCAGAAAACCTGACCAATTTCCAATAAATCTTGAAGTGTTTGATGATACTAGTTGCCATATGCGCCATATCGCCTGATACCCATTTTCCACAGAAAATGTGTGAGTACCGCAAATACCACTAGCCAAAAACTAAACAAACCCAACTCTGGTGCTAATTCAGTTAAGCCAATTGAGCCCGTGGCAACTTTTACCGGCACGTAGTAAATGTACTTGAACGGTAACAGGTTAAAAATCGAAGCCAACTGGGTGGGTAGTAGGTCCAACGGAAAAGTTAGTCCGCCAAACACCATTAATAAAATAAACTTTAAATGGGATAGATACCAAACGTCGTCAGACCAAAATGCAACAGCACTGATAGAGAAATCAATCAAGAAATGTATGATTAAACCAAAAAATGCTATGAATAAGCCTAAAAATATGTATAAAGGAGATAAACGAATGTTCGTAAAATATTGCAGTACTAAACAAATGCTAATGAAAAAAGGAATTTTAATCAATATTTGAGTTATCCTCGTTCCGATGTTCATGGCGAAAAAACCAGTGGCCAAATGGTATGGTTTAACTAATTGAGACGAAATCTCTCCAAGCTTTATCTTGTTGGGCAAATCTTCGGAAATATGTACCGAGCTAATCATGCCAATTATTGGTACAAGTAAATAATACAAGATAATCCCTTGTTGATCGTAGCCTCCCACGGTCTGTTGCGAGCGAAAAATTGCCAACCAAATAAATACACTCGACACAAGTGAGAGTAACTCAACCAAAAACCAAACAAACAAAGCACTGCGAAACTCCATATTGGAAAGACAGTTGAGCTTGGCAAAGGTCAAATACTTGCGGATGTTTACCACACGGCTTGTTTCAAGGGTTTACCAGAGTGAAAGTTGACGACGCGATGGCCGGCCACGATTTTACGTAAATGGCTTTTGCCAAATGGTTCAACGGCTTTTTCTTTGACCTTGCTGGTGCCAAAAGTGCCAAAGCCGGAGATCAAGACTCGATCACCTTTGACTAAAACTTTGGTGATTTCATCAAAAACGGCCTCAACTGCGTCTCGAGCAGCTCTTTTAGTTAAAAAAGCACTTTTTGAAACTCTGATGATCAACTGATTCTTTGTCATAATTTAATCCTTCCCACTGACAACGTAACGATTTAATTGATAGTTCAATTGATAGTGTAATGTAAGTAAGTGGGTAGTCAAGGGTTAAATGTAGCGATACCGCCACAACATCGCGATTGTTGTGCCCAAAGTATCGTATCCAATGTCTCGCAGGGTGGCATGTCTACCGGGAACAAATGATTGATGAATTTCATCACTGAGGGCGTAAATCAGGCACAAGAGAAATGGTGCTAACCATTGAGTGCGGTCATTCGATTGTGGGTGGGTGATTTTCACCGCCCGCCAGAAAAGCAAGTAGAGAACCAGATAAACACTGATGTGGGCGAGCTTTTTGAAAAAGAAATCAACCAGTGTGGTGTCAAACTTGGGCAAAACGCTTTGCGAAGAGAGAAAAAAAATCAAGCTCGCCCAAGCAAGAGGTGGAATCCAGGCTTTAAGTAATATACTGAGTCTGTTTTTTTTGTTCATTTATGACCACCAAGCTACTGACTATCGTACACAGACTGCCAATTATAACAGTCAGCCTACTTCGACTAAAACTAGTGACTGGAGACAATAAACTAATTGTTTCTTTCTGATTAGACAGAACGTCAGCTGGTATAACGTTGCC
>DAOOPX010000100.1:0-2611 GCA_035388465.1 Candidatus Woesebacteria bacterium | reverse complement strand
TACTGAAAAACTGTATATGTATTTAAATCAACTTAGAGATAATGACGCAATTTCTACTGATGAGATGCTTGTGATTTTTTCAGCAACGGTTTCTGGCAGGAGATTGAGCATGTTCTTTGATGGCATGAGTAAGAAATTTAGAGCTCAACTAGAATCATTCTTTAAATTTGTTAAGTAGAAATTCTGTTCTGAAAGCTGAAATACCTATACCTTGTTAATTGGGCAGTGTTTTGTAATAAGCTATTTAGATACCACCCGCACTAACGTCATCCGTTCTTTTACTAACGTCGGTTGCTCCTCGCTCACTTGCTGATGAGTTAGGATCCTCAGGAGGTTTGGGTTTCTTAAACAAACCTCTTTCTTCACCAAATTTTCTGACATAAACCTTAGCATCTGTAGCTAATTGACCACCAAGAGTTTGGGTTGCTTGACCATATGTGTCCTTGATTATTCGTTTTCCCGTTTGGAAGGCATATGGCGTAACAATTGGTGCTACACCACCCGCTATCGCACCAGTACCAGCTCCTTTTCCGAAACCCTTGCCTTTAAGTGAAGAAATAGTACCACCAACTAAAGCTCCTGTTCCAGCGCCGATTCCAGAGCCAAGAGCACCATATCCAAGTTTTGTAATATTCCTCCCACTCAATCCAAGCGGCATCTGTCCGTATGGTGTCTTGCCAGTTCACCCAGCTTGGAAGTTCTGTTTAGCACTACTTAATATCATCTCCGCAAACGCATTTTTTGGCGCGATGGCCTCGCGGATGTGTTTGACGATCTCTGGGAGAGCAAGTAGGATAGCGAGCCCGAGGACGTAAGTAATCGCGTCTGATTGTCCGCCGCCGATCAAGAATGGCGGCATAAATCCTCCACTACCACCATTGGAGTTTTGGGCAAAAACTCCAAAGATTGCTAGTACTGCCAAAACTGTGGGGAAGGGGAGCAAATGCCCAACTAAAGTTTTTATCCAGGTCATAAAGGCGTTATTGCCAGGAATGGCATTCATCATTAGGGTGAGTGGGGCAACCACGATTGAGATGACAATTGTGGCATAGGCGCGGAGTAGTTCAAAAAAGAGTTTAATTGCACCGATCAATACCGCTATAGTAAGGATAATCGACAAACTTAATCCTCCCAACCAAGACACGACTCCTTGTAGGAACTCCCAACTTACCGCATCTAAAACGCCTGATATCAGGTCTCCATAGACTCCCGGGTTCCAGGAATTTTTAAATAACTCTCCAATTACCCCAAAAATATTCATTCCCAAATAATTTTTGTCTGCTGTGTTTAGTACCGAGTCAAATACCCCCATGATCAACGCCATAGACAGATACATCAAGTCAATCATAAAGCCGGCAATGGCGTAGGAAAAAGTCACCATTAACAAAGACACAATGACCTTGGGGATAGCTTGTTGGGCGGTAATTGCAGTCTGACCAACCTTGGAGCGAAACATGATCAAAAAACCTGTTACCACAAAGATGATGATGAAAAACATATAGGAAATATTACGAAATGTTTTCCATAGAGGCAGAATGGGATCCATGGCGGAAAAACCCAGACCCTGGGCGTAGGCGGGTGGGATGATTTTGGATGATTCGAGTACATCTGCAACATAAGTGATTGAGCTGGCGGGGGGATGGTTGTACATCCCGCCAATTAGTGCGGCTAAGCCATTAATTGCCCCCGGATTATAAGGTAGCTGCTGATTTCCATTATTAATTGGATCGTTACACCCTTCATTACTAAGACAGGAGCCCTTTTGACCACCAATGTCATTAACCCATTCTATGGCGGTAAAGCGAGAAACATTGTGAACAAGACATTCCAGAGAAGGTGTTGTGCAATCAGAAATAGCTTGGTAATACGCCTCCGCTTCCTCTCGTGTAACAGAGATACTGTAGGGATCGGTTGTCCCTTGAGCTTTTGCTGAAGGAAGTTGGTTTGCACTGAAAAAGAAATAATATCCGAGACTAGCAATAAACAAAATAAAAGACATGCGCTTTAACACAACAAAATTATAGCATTACATACTGCGCTGTCCACGCGGGATCAAACTGCGCTTGAATGAGTGATTTTGAGCGTGTTATGATGATTTTGAATACCTGCCCCGCTGTAAATTAGTAGTTTGTTGCTAGATTTAATTCTAGATTGGGAGGTTTTATGTCTACTCAGGAACAGATTGGTCAAGCAGCTAAGTTAATTACCGAGGCAAATGAGATATTGGTAGTGATGGGGGTGGGCGGTGACTTGGATCACCAAGCCACCGCCACCGCTATGTATTTGGCTTTAAAAGCTGCTGGTAAGCAAGTCTGGCTAGTTTCTCCTGAGCTGCCAAACTCTGATGAGCGAATTTTTGGTCTGGATCAAATTTCGACCGAGTCGGGCAGACAGAACCTGCTAATCGCGTTTGATTATCAAGAAGACCAGGTCGATAAAATTAGTTATCACATCGGTGAAGAAACCAAAAAATTTTATTTGACCATTAAACCAAAGAAAGGCAGTCTGCCGTTGGATACCAAAGCTGTGCAGCTGAGTTATACCGGTGCTGAGTGCGACCTAATCATTACGGTCGGGGTAAGTAATTTGGAACACTTGAGTGGCATATATC
>DAOOPX010000099.1:0-2656 GCA_035388465.1 Candidatus Woesebacteria bacterium | reverse complement strand
AACTATTAAACTGACTTTACCCGCTGGCTTAATGGAAAAGACGAGAGCCGAGGCAGAGCAAATTGGCGTAAGTGTCCAAGATTTAATCAGGATGTTACTGATTAGCTACTTTGCTAGGGGTCTAGTTTCCTTTACTGGTCACAAGAGCTCAAGTCCAAAGGACAAGGTAATGGATTATTTGAAGCAAGGTCACTTGATACAAATCACCAATAAGCAGGAATTAAATGATTACTTTAAACGATTTAAAAAAACCGAAGTTTAGGAGCGTCGATCAGGTTTACCGCGATTACCAGATCCCGCCCAATGTAGTAGAACATATGGAGTGGGTGGCTCAGGTGGCAGAAGAAGTGCTGACAGGTTGGGTGGGGCCGGCGGTGGACGGAGAGCTGACGTTGCTTTCTGCACGACTGCATGACTTGGGCAACATTGTTAAGTTCCGCCGGCCGTTCACAGGTGAAATTGCCAAGAAGTTAATTGATGATCTTGATCATTGGTACTCAGTTCAAGACAGATTCATAACCAAATATGGAACAGACGCCAACCAAGTAACTCATCAAATTTTGGCAGAATTAGGTCTAACTGGGAATGTGGGTCGGGTGCTCGGCGAGATGGAGCAGATTGCTGATCATTATTTGTACTCAGTCAGTAATGTCGCACCCGACTCAGAGATTGGCTACGAAGCCCGAATTCTCGAGTACGCAGATTGTCGGGTTAGTCCAGAAGGAATTGTTAGTTTTGAAACCCGAATGAAAGACCTGTGTGACCGGTATGGACGAGATTGTGACGGATTATGGTCAGAGGCACTCAAAGAGAATGCAGTAATAATTGAGACAAATACTCAACCGAAGCAACCGAAACCAAAAATTTGAGTAATTACACCATTGATTTTCTCCATTTTTATCAAAATTGTTATATAATTCCACTCAAGGCAGGGTAGCTCAGTTGGTTAGAGCAGCGGATTCATAAACCGCAGGTCGTGGGTTCGAATCCCACCTCTGCTACTTTTTTTGACGAAATGGATGTAAGAGGTTATAATCCTGTTTCTTAACATGTTTATGTTCGTTCTACTTCGCTCTGATGAAAATCAGAGCTACGTAGGACTTCGCGCGGGGTAGTGTACGGTGCACGTGAGGCTCATAATCTCACAGGCTGGGTCCGACTCCCAGCCCCGCAAATAATAAATTTATTTTTTGTCCGTTTTCGGATAATTTTTTTGTCTAGAAAAGTAACTCCCGCCACTCCTGCCAAGGAGTGGCGGGAGTTTGGGTTGGTGTTGGCACTGGCTCTTCAAACTTAATTTCAGGTAGCTGAATAATTTTTTCACCAGGTTGTTGCAGTAAAAGCTCGTCGCGTAATACTTTCTCTTGATAAAAAGGGTCGTTTACTTCAGCCTTCTCTAATTGCAAGAGCTCTTTCTCATTTTTTTGCTTTTCAAGCTGTGCCTCTCTTTTCTGAAAAGCTTCGAACTGCTCTTGGGTTTTTCTTCTAGTACTAGCTAGTGAAAACAGGACGAGCACAACCAGAAAAGTGATGAAAAATGCTGTCAGAGGATGATAAAAAATTCGCTTCCACTCCATTGCTTAAAATCCCTTGCTATGCTATTATAAGTTTTAGATTGATGCTTTTTCGATTAGAGATAAGAATATATTCTGGTTCATTATATTATGAGCAAGCTACTGACTGAAGCCCAAGAAACCTTTGTTCAGCATCTAAAAGATAGTGGTAAAGCCTATGCTACCGTAATTGCCTATGGCAAAGATATAGAGCAGTTCAATGGTTTTTTGTCCCAATCTGGAAAAATTCACTTACATGAAGTGACAATTGACGATATTGATGAGTTTAAAGAGTTGCTAAACAAGCAGCGTTATACCGGTAAGTCAATTTCAAGGAAAATAAACTCAATTAAATCATTTTTTCGTTTTGCTATTGCTCAAGGTATGATTGAAAGTAGCCCGGCTGACGCTGTCATTCATCCCAAGTTTGATCAAGCTCCCCCTCGAGTATTTTCTCAATTCGAGTATCGCGCCTTACGCGATAGTTGTCGTGGCGATGTGCGGATGTACGCGGTGGTTGAGCTTTTGCTCCAAACTGGGATGAGAATTAGTGAGTTGGCGGCACTTCAGCTGACCGATGTTGATCTGGAACGGAACGTAATCACGATCCAGGCCCAAAACTCGCGCGCGGTACGTAAGGTTCCTCTGAATGTGGCTGCCAAAAAAGCTCTAATCGAGTATCTTGAAGTTCGTCCGCGCGCCAGAGAGAAAACAATTTTTCTGACCAAAACTTGTCGACCTTTTTTGGTGCGCAATATTCGTACCGCTCTTGATCGTTACTTTCGTTTGGCGGGCATCAAAGATGCCAAGGTTAATGATCTGAGACACACCTTCATCATTGAACAACTTAAGGCTGGCACACCTCTGGTTTATGTTTCTCAACTAGTTGGTCATAAGCGGATTACAACTACTGAGCGCTACCTGAAGATGATAGATGCTCCCATGATGGAGCCCAACGTCAAGATTGAAGAGCTGTAAAGCCGAAAATTTTTCCTACAACGCTACGTTTAAATAAAGAATTCTAAGTTATGATTTTTTCATGTCAATGTGAATAAGTCGCGATACATATTGCACTTTTGAAAGGTGTGATATGGTCTCAGATG
>DAOOPX010000098.1:0-2683 GCA_035388465.1 Candidatus Woesebacteria bacterium | reverse complement strand
CAGAATGATCTTAAAGCCGAATTTGCTCAAGCCCGTAACGTGTCTGATGCAATTCAACAAGCACAAGATTCAAATAATCAATTGCTTTGTCAACTTCAAGCTCGGCGATTTGAGTTATATGTTGTTGACGGCGTAATTGGTGTGGATTTGAATATTTTCATAGGAGTCAATGATAGTGATGAGCTGGTGTATGTTAACTTGAAGGGATTTTCTGCAGTTCTTGCGGGAAAGTTTGTCGAGTTTATTAGAAATAATCACCATGAGGTCGATAAAATATTTAATTATTTTGATACTGTCATAGAACCAAGACTAGCTTTGGCAGATTTTCCCAATTTCGACGATGTTTTTAACTTCTTTGACAGGTTAGACCCAAATATTCCTCAAACGATTGATCCAAATTGGAAATAATAGTCCAAATAAGCATGCGGATTTATGAACTTTAAAACTAATATTTATATTGATCCAATAAAATTGTCATGCAAACTTCTCACCAAAAAAACAGTGTTAGTATTCAAACCTTTTTGATCTCCACCTCAGTCCCACCGGCGGGATAATCAAACCGCACTGCAGCGGTTTTTTCGCTCATCTGGTGCACGCGTAAAAACAACTCGACGAATGGGTCGTCATATCCACTCGAGCCAGCATTGACAGCGAGGACACCGCGATCCACGGTAAACCCACCAGTGGCAATCACTCCCAGCATGCTGACACCGTTACAGATCACTTGAACGCTCTGACCAACAGCGAACTCCATTTGATCTAAATCGGATTTCCGCATTGTGGTCTTGATATTGCCAAACCCATCAGTCCAAGCTACCAAGTTATGGGGAATTTCCGGAATTTCGTTGATATCTAACTGCTTTTTCAGATTCGAGTGATCGCCGTTGACAATTTGTGCCACCCGGTCTGGAAAAAAATCGCGAGAGCGAAACTGCGAGCCTTTATCCGGGCAATCGATATCGCGAAGCTCTACAATGTCTTTTTTGACAAACCCAAAGGCATACTCACTCCAAACGTTGATAATTTCCACACCATTTTTTAATCGAGCGTACTTGATACCATGATCGATGTTCGATTTTTTCGCCTTGGCGCTGTCTCTTCTGGGCGCGGCGTTACCGTAAATCACCATTTTCCCCCGGTGGGGTGCGTAAGCATACTGAGCAGTCACAAATCCAATGGCCATCGTATCGAGCGGTGGCACCTCAGTCGGGTGAATCCGGACCGAGTGAGGTTCGCTCAGGTGGTACTGAAGTCTATTGGTAATTTCTCCAAACTCCATCCCGCCGGCTTTGTAATCGCAAACTACGTGTAATAGCGTCGCTGGAGATAATTCTTTATTCATAATATGGGGTATAATACTCAACCTATGCCAATTCAGCAAGCCAAAAAAAACTCTTCCGAGTCACCCATCATAATCGACAGCACAACTCTCGAATTAAATATTGCTTGGGACAAAGTTGCTCCTCTTTATAAAAAAACCGTGGCTAAATTAGCAAGCAAAATTAAACTTGATGGTTTTCGCCTGGGCAAGGCTCCCCTTCATTTAGCTAAAGATAATCTTGACCAACAGTACTTAACCCAAGAAGTGCTCAACCAGTTACTTCCTTCCATTTATGCTGATCTGATCAAAAAAAATAATCTTAAGCCTATTTCCGATCCTGAGTTTGAACCAGTTCAACTGGATGAAGGAAAAGAGTGGCGCCTCAAAGTTAGAGTAGCTGAAAAACCCAGTGTTTCCATCAAAAACTATCGTGAAGTAGTCAAAAAGGCTAGGGCAGTGGCAAAAAAAACTTTAGCTGATCAGGCAAAAAATAAACAGCCAGAAAAGAAAGTGCCCACGCAAACTGAGGAAAATTCGATCATCCTGCAAACAATTTACCGCAACTTGGTCACTCAGTTTCGACCGCAAGTACCTGAATTACTGCTTAAACAAGAAACCCGTTCTGAACTACAACACCTGGCTGAAAGGATCGAAAAATCCGGCATTTCCCTGGATACATTTTTGAGCAAAACCAATCAAAGTTTTGAGAAACTTTCTAACGATACGGCAATTGCAGTGTTGGGCAGAATTCAACTGGGATTTATTTTGGGAGAAGTGGCTAAGGAAGAGAAAATTGAGGTAAGTGAAGCAGAATTGCGGGCTGGTTTGCAAAACCAGCCCGAAGCTCACCGTGATCATCAGCACTTAATTAACGCTGTTCACGCACAACTGATGCAACAAAAAATCGCTGAGCACCTGCTTAGAATTTAGGCACTCATCCTCAATATTCCGACTGGTTAATCGAGCATTAACCACCTCTTGCACTACCGCCTTTGCTTTGTATAATCAAACAAAATTAGACTGCTTATTGAATATTAATAAAATTGTCCTATAATTAATGTATATCAATTAGTCTAATTAAACCAAAATAGAGCAATGACAGGACAAAACAACTTTACTACGCTTAGTTCAACCAAACCTCAATATCAGAGCAATAGTAACCCTTTTGCGCGTGCCTTAGCAGAATCAGAAAAACAATCGGCTAGTACTGGTTCTGGCTCGGATCGGATTCCCACTTCCAACTTTCCTTCGGAAAATCGATCTTCTCAAGAACAAATTTTGAAAGAGCAGCAACAAAAAGCAGCCAAGGAGCAACTCAGACGCCAATTTCACGATCGGGTAAATTCAGTCAATGCTAAAGAC
>DAOOPX010000097.1:0-2695 GCA_035388465.1 Candidatus Woesebacteria bacterium | reverse complement strand
GGTTTTCGCAAGCTGATGATGGAGAACAAAAAATTTGGCAGAGAAGACTTACCTCCAAACCAATCGCAGTATTTACCGGCAGTCGGTACCCCTCCCTTCGTCCAGCTTTTGCAAGCAATTTCAGCTTTTGATCAGATTAAAAAAATTCGTTTTATGACCAGTAACCCTTGGGATTTTCACGATGAGTTAGTGGCAGAAATTGGCAGAAACAAAAAAATTGATCGCTACGTTCACCTACCAATCCAATCTGGCAGTAACACAGTGCTTTACCGGATGAATCGTGGCTATACCAGGGAAAGTTATCTTGAGGTAGTTAATAAACTGCGCGCTGTTGATCCAAGTATTGTGATTGGAACTGATATTATTGTGGGTTTTCCCGGTGAGACTAAAGCAGAGTTTGCCGAAACTGTGGAGTTGGCCAAACAGGTTGATTGGCACATCGGTTTTGTGGCAATGTACTCACCGCGCCCTGGCACCGCCAGCGCGCGGATCTACCCCGATGATATTCCACAGAAAGTCAAGAAACAGCGCTGGGAAATTTTGGACCAAATTATTAATAAGGACAACATATCGATTAGGCCGAAAGTGGTGTAATTTCTTTCAAACAGAGAATAGTTATTCGAACAACAGATCTTCGAGTTTTCTTACTATTCCGCTGATTTGGGCAAAAAAATATATATATTCTGGATTAGCAGATCGGTACTCTCCATTCTGTAAGTGACCGACCACTTTCTTTAGAGGTCGGTATATTTCTTCTTGAACAAATTGTATATAGCCACCTGGTTTTCTTACTGCAAAATATTTGGTTGTATCTATTGGAGATACAGTTGGTTCAAAAGTATATTTTGATCCAAAAATTTTTCTTAAATTTATCTCTCCAAGTGACTTCAAAATTGGATTGAAATCGGCAATATTTTTATCTTGGCCAAAACTAAGATCTGTTGCATCCAAATGGAATAGCAGCATCCTGGATTTCGACATGATTGTGC
This sequence comes from Candidatus Woesebacteria bacterium, assembly GCA_035388465.1. Taxonomy (GTDB): domain Bacteria; phylum Patescibacteriota; class Microgenomatia; order UBA1400; family PJMF01; genus DAOOPX01. Next base: position 1,706 of record DAOOPX010000097.1, on the reverse strand, counting down.
TCAGATCTGTTAGCCAAAGTGGTTGATCAGCCAGAGACTCTCCTCTTGATAATCTTGATCCAGGTTTTACATCGCTGACAGGTTTTAATGCTTCTTCAACAAACGGGAGACCGAACTCAGGAAATTTTGACATATAAATATACGTTTTGATACTGTCAATATTCTCCTATTCTTTAGTTCCTTTGTCAAGTACTATAATTATAGGTCTAAATATACTCATGATTAACTGGCGAAGTATAATTATCTGCAAATGAAACTTGAAAAAGTTAAGCCAATCAATCAGGCCAATCGAGTAGTTGCTTCCGTAGTTGGTCCGACTGCAACAGGAAAAACCAAGAAAGCGTTAGAGTTAGCAGATGTGGTGTTGGCTAATGCTCAGTATCCTGGAGTTGATTTAATTAGCGTGGATTCACGGCAGGTTTATCAGGGTTTAGAAGTGTTGACGGGTGCTGATGTGCCGAAAGAGTTTGCCCTTCGACCAGCTAGGGGTTGTGGAACGTATTTTGCTCAAGACGATGGCAGTATCAGAATCTTTGGAATTTCAATAATTAAGCCAAGTGATGAATGGTCAGTTGCTCATTTCCGGCAGATGGCACGGGAGATTATTGGAAAGAGTTGGGCTGAGAACAGATTGGTGATTTTGGTGGGCGGCACGGGGCTGTATTACAAGCATTTGTTCAGCGATGATCCGCAGCTTGCCGTGCCGCCCAACTCAGAGCTTCGATTAACTTTAGAAAAGTTATCAATTGATTTTTTGCAGCAGAGATTGGAAAAAATCGATCCAGAAAAATTGGCGCAAATGAATAGTTCAGACCGAGTAAATAAAAGACGACTAATTCGCGCAATCGAGGTGGAGTGTAATACAACGACCACATACTTCGATTTCGCCCCCATCTCCGCTCAGCATGACGATGAAATTCAGTTTTCAAACATTCAAGTCAAACAAATTTTTCTCGCTTTACCACTAGCCGAGCTTCAAAAAAAAATTAATCTTCGTGTCCTCGAACGGTTCGAAGGTGGGGCGATCGAAGAAGTCAAGCAATTACTTGACTTAAGTCTCCCCTCCTCTGCTCCAGTTTTATCCACTTTGGGAGTGCCTGAAATTACTCAATATTTACAAGAAAAAATTACAGCCGAGCAGTGTCAATCACTTTGGGCTCTTCATGAGTATCAATATGCCAAACGACAGCTGACTTGGTGGAAGAAATCCTCAGGTGATATACTAGGCTTGGCTGTGTGATCCAGACAATGGCCCTTCCGTAGCTTTATGCGAAGGAGGAGAGGAAAGTCCGGACAGCAGAGTGTAGGGTGTCTTCCGAAAGGAAGAGGTTTGGGTAGGAAACTACTCAAATACAGTTAGAGCAGCAGTGACGAGCCGGGTGGCGCCGGGTGAAACGACCAAGCGACTGGGTAAACTTACTTCGCCGAGAGGCTTCGTAAGTTTGGCAATCCTCCCCGCTGCAACCGCTGAATTTCACCATAATGTACACACTCGCTATTTTGGTGATTAGATCGCGGGCATAGATAGATCATTGTCTTAAACACAGAATCCGGCTTATGGAGAGCACAGCCATTACTATATAATCATATAGTAGAGACTCAGAATATAAAATTATCTGGGTTTCGGAAAGTCGATTATGTACAATCTCTTTGGACCAATTTTATTTAACATTGCTGGCTATTTACCGCAGTTTTTAGCTGGGGTA
>DAOOPX010000096.1:0-2731 GCA_035388465.1 Candidatus Woesebacteria bacterium | reverse complement strand
AAACCTTTCTGGAGAAACCAAATGTTGGATTACCAAAAACCTGGGAGCTACTAACCAGGCAAGCTCCGCAACGGATGCAACTGAAGCAGCAGCTGGCTGGTACTGGCAGTTCAATCTAAAGCAAGGGTATAAACACGACGGAATAACCAGAACACCAAACACTGCCTGGATTACAAGCAATCCTGTAGAAAGCAATTGGCTTCTTCAAAACGACCCATGTACCTTGGAACTTGGGTTAGGTTGGCGTCTTCCAACCTCCAATGAATGGGCCAACGCGGATACCAACGGAGGATGGGATAACTATACAGAAACTTATGCCTCGGTCCTCAAGCTCCATGCGGCGGGAGCTTTAGGATGGGAAACCGGAAATATTTTAAGCAGGGGAACGACGGGTTACTATCTCACAAGTACGAATATAAGTGGCTCTATTTATGTTTTAAGCATAGATAATTTTTACTCTAATTTAGGAACTTCTGGTACAACTACTGGCATTAGTATCCGTTGTTTAAAAGACTGACGTTTATTTAGATAGGTAAAATAAATAATTACCACGTACTCTCCCGTGCTATACTTACTTCAAGATGGAAAAGCGTTTAATCGTTACTCATCATGCTCCTGACTTAGATGCAATTGGGGCAGTGTGGCTGCTCAAAAGGTTTAACTCTGAAGATTATGCTAGTGCTAGCGTCTCGTTTGTTGATCCGGGGGATAAGATCTCTCCAAGGGAATGTGAAAACTTAGGGTTCAGTGAAGAACAAGTCACTCATGTTGATACGGGGTTGGGCGAGTTCGATCATCATCAACCCGAACGAGCCCGACAATTAATTACTGCCACTTCACTGGTTTACCAACATCTGTGTCAGCTCCAACCAGAGCTTGAAACTGACCAAGCCTTACGGACAATTATCGAGTATGTGATTGAGATCGATCACTTCAAAGAGATCAGCTGGCCAGATGCTGGCTCAGTCCGGTACCGCTTCATGATTCACGAACTAATCCGCGGGGTAGAGTATACCGATCCGCACAATGACGAGTTTCAGCTCCGATTTGGCTTGACTTGTCTAGATAATGTTTACGCAGTACTCAAACATCATCACAAAGCGGAAAAGATTCTCAAAGAAAAAGGCCAAACTTACCAAGTGAGCGGGTTTCGCTTGCTGGCAATCGAAACCCGCAACGACAACACCATCAAGCTCGCCCTTACCCAAGGCTATGACATGGTGGTGTGCAAAGATCCCCAGCGCGGTCACATCAGGATCAAAGCCAGACCAGATAGTGCCGTTGAGCTCCAGCCACTTTACCAAAAAATCATCGAACTCGACCAAAAAGGCACCTGGCTTTATCACAACAGCGGCAAGATGCTGCTCAACGGCTCGTACAAGCACCGTAATCAGGTGCCCAGCCCTTTGACAATCAACCAAGTAGTAGAACAAATCAAGCTGGTTTATGGCTAAAGTAAACACTCCAAACTGCATTTTTTGCCAAATTGTGGCAGGTGCCGCTCCGTGTCACAAAGTCTGGGAGGACGAACATCATCTGGCTTTCCTCTCAATTTTTCCCAATACTCCCGGGTTCACCGTGGTCGCTCTTAAAAAACACTACTCTAGTTATGCATTTGAGCAAACGGATTCTGTCTTAAGCGAGCTGGTCCTAGCCAGCAAGAAAGTGGCCCAACTGCTCGACAGTTACTTCCCAGATGTGGCTCGCTGCGGCATGTTCTTTGAAGGCTACGGCGTTGATCACTTGCACGCCAAGCTTTTCCCCATGCATGGTACCGCCGGATTAGAAAAGTGGCGAAACATCGAGTCAAAAGTAAACCGTAACTTTTTCCCCCTTTATCCTGGATACTTGAGCTCTAACGACTCAGAACGCGCTGACGACCAACAGTTGAGTCAATTAGCCCAAGATATTCGCGAGCACCACAAAAAGATGTTATAATCCTGCCTCTGTAATAAATAGATAGTAAATCGAAAAGAAAAAAACCAAGGAGTTCCATGCCAATTGTCATCCGCGCCAGTAGCAAAGATTCAACTCACGATTTAATCAAGAAATTCAAAAAAGCCCTGGCCAAAACTGATCTAGTTCAAGACGCGAAAGATGGTCAGTACTTTCAAAAACCTTCCAAGCTGCGCGCCATCAAGAAAATTGAGAAATCCCGGCTGAGCAAGCGATTGCGTCAGCTTAAGCGGATGAAAAACATTGCTCCTTCCGCCCTAGAGAAATTGGCTGCCCGCATTGGTTAATGTTTTTTCAACTTGGCTGAAATTTTGAAGTCCCACTGATCACCATCGCTGGTATCGAAACTAGTGGAGTTGGTCAGCTGGAAATAATTGAGTAGGTGACTGTTGAGAGTTTCTTCAATTTCTTTTTGTTGTTCACGCAAATCTGCCACTTGGGTTTTGAGTGCCAAAGTGGTGGGACTAGCTTGAACCCGAGCACGTTCCGTCACCAAGGCTTGACTCTGTTTTTTCGCTTCTTCTTCAACCTCAACTAGTTTGGCATCACTCTCAAACACTGCTCGTAAGCTCTCACGCTTTTCCTTGAGCTGGTGCTGGAGCTCTTCCAGCTGGTGAGCATTGCGCTCAATCACTCCTTGGAGATGATTGAGCGTATCCGCAATCTGGTCCGATTGTGCCACCTCATCGATCTCTGTGGCACCAGTTTTCGTCACACCCAAAGCTTGGTTAGCTAAATCTTCGCCAGACTGCACCTGATTGTTCTGATTTGACAT
>DAOOPX010000095.1:0-2731 GCA_035388465.1 Candidatus Woesebacteria bacterium | reverse complement strand
CCGAAGGTCCTCTCCCCCAGACCAGATTCGTGCTGCAGCAAGCGCTCAAACAGGGGCTAAAAATTATTTTGCTAATCAATAAAATCGATCGAAAAGATGCTGAGCCAGAACGAGTTCTGGCTCAGACAGAAGAGTTATTTCTGGAGTTGGCGGCTGAATCCGCCCAACTCGACTTCCCAGTTTTATATGGGGTTGGGATCGCTGGCTCAGTTTGGACTGAGTTACCCACCGATCCTGACGGCTCTGGATCACTCGAACCTCTATTTGAACAGATTATCAAAACTGTTCCTGCTCCCATGATTGAGGCGGACAAACCATTCAAAATGTTGGTTTCGCATTTGGACTTTGATTCATACAAAGGGACTTATGCGATTGGTAAAGTTGCTCAAGGCAGTGTGCGCACTGGACAGAATTTGGCCATCCTCAACCATCATCAAAAAGTGGGCAACATGCAGGTCAGCCACGTCTTTACCAGCCGGGGTCTAAGTCGAGAGGAAGTGGCTGTTTCTCAGCCTGGCGATATAGTGGCTCTGACCGGCAGTGACGCAGTCACGATTGGTCAAACCTTGGCTGATCCCAGCGATTTAACCGGGTTTCCCATGATTCAAGTCACTCCCCCTTCACTTAAGGTCGAGATCAGCGCTAATACTTCGCCTTTTTCGGGACGCGAAGGCGAGTTTTCAACTCCAAGACAACTTGAAGAACGATTGGAACGTGAGCGCAAAACTAATCTTGGCCTAAAGATTGAAAAGCTGACTGCCAGCAGTTTCTCAGTATCTGGCCGAGGTGAACTGCACCTGTCAGTCTTAATTGAAAACATGCGCCGAGAAGGTTACGAGCTGCAGGTGGGTAAACCTGAAGTGATCTTTCAAACCATTGACGAACAGCTGTGTGAACCTTTCGAGGCGCTGACAATTGAGATTAATCAACAGTATGCCGGAGTACTAGCTGAAGAGCTGGGGCGGCGTCAGGCGGAACTACAGTCCAGTTTTACCAACCCCAACGGCGTGCTCAGAGTGGTCTATCATCTTTCGAGCCGAAACCTCCTTGGATTTCGTTCCCAGATTTTGACTAAAACTCGCGGCGAAGGTTTGTTTGCTCAGCAATTTCTAGATTTTCGACCACTTCAATCAGTTGCGCCGCGCACGCGCTCCGGCGCCATTATTGCCTCAGAAACTGGAGTGGCAACTACTTATGCGCTCGAATCACTACAGGCGCGCGGCTTTGCTTTCATCAACCCGGGCGAGCAGGTTTATCAAGGGATGATTGTGGGATTGGCCAAGTATCCGCAGGATTTGGAGATGAACGTGTGCAAGCAAAAAAAACTGACCAACTTTCGCTCCAATGCAGATATTGCTACCGTGTTGACTCCAGCCAAGATTCTCAGCCTTGAGGAATCACTCAGCTTCATTGCTGAAGATGAGCTGTTGGAAGTCACCCCACTTCACCTGCGTTTGCGCAAAAAGATTTTGGATAAAGGAGCGCGAGCCAAACACGCAGACAAAAATTAATCTGTTAAAATAAATTGGTGCTGAGTTTAATTGCCCAAAAGCAAAGACTATTCACACTGTTATATCTCTTGATTTTAATTTGTACGCTGATTGTGGGTTATCATGAGTTTCGGTCATATCCAGATTACTGGCAGATCCGACTCCACGTTCCTGCAAGTTATTTATACCTTACAGCTCTTCTTGGTTTATTTCTGTATCGCGTAGCTGTTTTCAACAAGTTGGCACGAGTTAAGGTGATGCTCAGCGATGTGGCCGCGGGCACCGCGGCCGCACTTGTACTTCTGGCAGGTTACATGTGTGCGATGGAGGCGATTACCGATTACAACTATGCTTTCACCAAGTATCACATCTTGAGTGATGAGTTGCTGTGGTTTAGTATTATCTTTGCGGGATTGGTGACAATTTCTTTACCTGTTGCTTATTTACGTCTAAGAGCGCGAGAATTACTTTTTATCCTGCCTCTGTTTCTTTACGCACCGATGCTTTACGTCTGTTTAGAGTATCCCAAAGTTTTTACCGAGCTTAACGCCGAAGATAAGCTGATTGAGTACAGCACCGCGATTTTTTTCTTGATCGGTAGTTTGGGAATTTTTTGGTTGGTGAACAGGACGGGCCCGAGGTGGCTGAGGATGGTAATTTTATTCGGTGGGTTGTTTATATTCTGTATCGCTGGAGAAGAAGTATCTTGGGGGCAAAGGTTACTAAATATTAAAACACCTGAGTATATCGCTCGCAACAATACCCAGCACGAGCTCACGATTCACAATCTCCACCCTGTTTACTCGCGAATAGTCCCGACATATATTTTCTTTGGTTTTGTAATTGGAGTGATCGTACCGATGCTAAAAAAATTACTTTCTTGGCAGCCACGCTGGCGCCAATTGAGTTGGCGCGCGTGGCTGCCAGGCTTTACCACCGCTCTTTTCTTCACCCAACTGACTATCCAACGCTACTTCACCCGTGAGTTTGGCATAAAAGAAATGAAGATTAATCACTGGGATTTAGTGATTTGGAACGAGTTCGCCGAGGCAGTGGCGGCACTGGGCGTGCTAATTTATGTGGCATTCCGGATAATTGAAGTAAGAAAATTCTCAAAATAATTATCTCTTTAATAAAGCCTAGCCACCAAATAAGTATAGCAATTTTTCCTTTAATGTAATATTGTGAGCATCTGAATTTTATAAATTTTAGAAGGAAACACCACTATGGCAGCACATGGA
>DAOOPX010000094.1:0-2738 GCA_035388465.1 Candidatus Woesebacteria bacterium | reverse complement strand
GCCACCAATCGAACTTCTTGGAAACCAATGTTTTTTTTGAGAGGGAGATTGGAGCGAGTCAGGTGCGAGTAATTTTGGGTGGGTTTCACTAGAGTATTCTTTTCCAGTAGCACTGGGGGTATGTCCAGGAGAAATCGACTCGGCGTGCAGTAGGCAGTTTGTCCGTATTGATTGCGCGATTGGGCGTAGCTCAGATACAGTTTGCGCCGAGCCCGAGTGATACCCACATAGCACAGCCTGCGCTCCTCTTCTAGTTGGTCAGGGTCAAGTAGCGAGCGGGAGTGAGGAAATAGTCCCTCTTCCATCCCCACTAGAAATACCACATCAAATTCCAGCCCTTTGGCTGAGTGGAGGCTCATTAGCTGCACAGCCGAATTATTCTCGGCATGCTGCTGATCTTTGAGATAGCCATCTTGAATTAAGGCAATGTTTTCTAGTAAGGCACTGACTGAGCTAAATTGGGCCGCCACCCTTTTCAACTCCTCAATGTTGTCCAGCCGACTGGCGTCATCGGGAATATTGGCGTTGAGCTTGGAAGCGTACTGGGTGGCGGCCAAGACTCTTTCCAAGACTTTGAATGGTTCTTCAAGTAACAGTTGATCCTTGGTATTTTCAATCATTGCTGATAGCTCATGGAGTTTGCGCTTGCCGCTCTTGGTGGCTCGCTCCAGACTGATTTCATCACTGGGATTGAGAGTCAGGCGCAAGTAACTGAGCAAGTCTTTGATTTCTTTGCGTTCATAAAACGCAAATCCCCCCACAATTTTATGAGGGATGTTTGACTCGATGAAAACTTCCTCCAAAATTCGGGATTGAGCGTTAGTGCGGTACAGCACTGCCATGTGTTTTAATTCAGAATATCGTTTTTCTTCATTGATCCATTGAGCAATTTGTCTGCTTTCAGCGAAACCTGAAGAAGCGGGAAAAACCGTGATTGGCACACGGGCGTGATTATCTGTCCAGAGCTTCAGAGTAGGATGCGAAGTATTGCTGGCGATCACTGCTGAAGCGGCATCAAGAATGGTTTGATTTGAACGGTAGTTTTGCTCGAGGCGGTACTCGCTACACTTAATAAAATCTTTTTGCAACTTCATGATGTTGCGGTAATCTGCACCTCTCCAAGCATAAATACTCTGGGAAAAATCGCCCACCACAAATAAATTATTCTGCGGTTCCGCCAGCAGCTTGACCAGCTCAAACTGGACTTTATTGGTGTCTTGGTACTCGTCGACCAAGACATGTTCAAATTGGTTTTGGTAACGTTCGAGCACTTCTAGATTATCTTGCAACAAATCAAGGGTTTTGAGTAATAGATCATCAAAATCCAACGCCTGATTTTCAAGTAATTTTTGTTGGTAATGGTGATACACCTTAGCTGCTTGCTCCTGACGGTAGCTCCGGGCAATTTGGGCGTACTCAGCTGGCTTGAGCATCTCGTTTTTAGCCCGACTGATCCAAGCATGAACAACACGGGGATTAAGAGAATTAGTATCTAGATTCAGTTGTTTATAAATTAATTTAATTGCTGAAAGCTGGTCGTCATTGTCGTAAATGACGAAGTTACGACTCATACCCAGTGATTCGGCATTGTCACGCAAAAATCGGGCGCACAAACTATGAAAAGTGCCGACATAAGGCAAATAATGGGCGCTCATCTCTCGAATTCTTTGGCGCATCTCGCCAGCTGCTTTGTTGGTGAAAGTGACAAGCAGAATCTGGTCGGGAGCGGTTTGGCCGCTCCCGACCAACCAGGCTGCCCGAGTGGTGAGTACTCGGGTTTTTCCAGCACCGGCGCCGGCCAGCACTAAGGCTGGTCCGGCGCCATGCATTACTGCTTCTTTTTGATGCTCGTTAAGAACGGAAAGTAAATCATTCACCCGAGCATATTAGCACAGAAAGTTGGCAGTCACACTGATTTGATTAGTACTCAAGGTGACAAAATTGTTTAGTCTCTTTTCTCCTGAAAAAAAATATGCTTGGTGTTGGAGTTCGAGACTGGGGCTAGAAGTTTTGGTTTGAGATTAGTTATCAAATTTGGCAAACTTTAACAGACTTAAATCCAACCCCATAACTTATGATTGTGAGTCTAGTTCCTGTATCTTCTTATAACAGCTTGTAGCAAAATTTTGCTACAAGTACTGGGTGGGATATTGGAAAAAAATACTCAAATACCCACTTCTGAACTATCTAGAAACCCAAATCAGTTAAGTCGGTTGTTTCTTAAAGCTGGATTCATTTTTCCAGTAATCTACCGATTTGAAAAATGAGTTAGAAAATTCTTTTTTGAAGGTAACAATAAGCCTCGCTTCCGTTTAAGAATTCGGCGGGGCTGATTTGATTTCACCCTTTGACTATGTCCTGCCCGCCCCGCCGCCGGCGGGGTAAGGCTGGCGTGTCAGGGTGACCGAAAATAAATACTTTAGGCGATGGGGTGTTATACTTTAATGCAATGAACAAAAAACTGATTATTGCCAACTGGAAATCACACAAAACTCTGTCGGAAGCGACTGAGTGGTTGAAATTATTCAAAACCGGAATTACGGGTAAGGATTTATCCCACCTGCGAGTTGGGATTGCTCCCTCGTTTCCCTATCTTAGTTTGGCAAAAACTGCTTTAACCGAAGAATCTAATTGCTTTGTTGTAGCTCAAGACATCAGTCAATTTCCGCACGGCAAGTACACGGGCGCTGTGAACGGATCCCAACTCAAGAGTTTGGGTGTGACCCACGTTTTAGTTG
>DAOOPX010000093.1:0-2795 GCA_035388465.1 Candidatus Woesebacteria bacterium | reverse complement strand
TCTGGGGCGGTTGGGGTGGTAAGACGTCATTTAACACATATCCGGCCGCATGCGCGTGACAAGTATCAAAGCACCACCCCAGCCGCCCGTCCACTTTCCCTCGCAACTCCCCCACTCGATAAATCAGCCACCTAATCTCGCTCATTAGCGAACAAAGTTTGCCGTTTTGGCCAGCCGAGTTCTCAATTAAAAAGGTTGAATTAGGCTTAGTTTTTGCCAACAGCTCAACGATTTCTTGAGCAACTATCTCCCGCACTGCTTCCCAACCTCTCCCCATGTGACTGCCTAAGTGCACCACTACCCCACTCCCGCCAATTTTGGCGTCAAAATTCAGATCGTACTCCAAACTTTTTCTGGTTTTTTCGAGAATTTCTGAGTTCTCACTGGCTAAATTTGTCAAGTAAATTGCATGAGTGAAAATTACTTTTACCCCAAGCTTTTCTTGATTGTCTCTGATCTGCTGATAATTGTGAGCATCTAAAGGTTTCTTCGCCCAGACCCTAGGGCTTCCAGAAAAAACCTGCAGGCAGTTTCCGCCAATTTCAGCTACTCTTTCAACTGCTTTTTCTACCCCGCCGCTAGCCGAGACATGGGCGCCAATCAATCGGTTGATGTTTTGTTTTTTATTCATCGCGTTACAATATAACACGTGCCACAGACCAAACTCTCAAATTTCACCATATCGTATCTAAATAGTGAAGAGTTTCACCATGTAAAGCGGGAGGTTTGGACCGAGCACTGTTATTACACCGAACTGGAGAATCCGGCGCCGACCATCATCGATGTCGGCGCCCACATCGGCCTAACCACCCTTTATTTCGCTAAACACTTTCCCACCGCCAAAATCATTAGTCTTGAACCAAATCCGATCACTTTCAAAATACTTGAAGAAAATGTCTGGCAAAATAGGTTAGAGGAACGTGTCACTTGTTTGCAAAAAGCTGTTTCTGTCCAACTCGGCAAACAACAATTTTGGACAAATCCTAAAACCACCGATTGGCAGCTCAACGCCGGCCTGAATTCTACTACTTGGACCAACCAACCCCTCCCCAATTCAGTGCAGGTTGAAACCATCACCCTCTCTTCTCTCCTCCATCAACCCATTGACCTACTGAAAATCGATGTGGAAGGCAACGAGCTCCAGCTAATTCAAGAAGCCCAAGAACAGCTGCTCAACGTCAGGCAAATTTTTATCGAGTTTCACCCACGAGACGGTAATCAGCTAACCGAACTATTGGAGTTACTCCAAAAGCACGGATTTACTTACACCCTATGGAAACAGGGCAAACAAATACTACCAGAGCAGGCAGGCGGGTTGGTGATGATTAATGCAATTAGATAGTGCTCGCTCAGGGTGATATTGATTAGCAAAACTGATCTACCAAGCAAATAACTCAAATTTATTTGCTAGAGCCAGTACTTCTTGGTTGATTTTCTGCAAATCCTGGTTTTGATCTGCCCAAAGCTTGAACTGCTTGATAAATTGTGCTCGTTGCGTCTTTTCTTTGGGCAAAGTTTGGTCTTTGACGATCTCAACTACGCGCGCAATCCAGTCAGCAATCTTGATCATTTCTGGTTCTTTCATGCCGCGAGTGGTAACGAGCGGCGTACCAAGTCTTATTCCAGATGGATAAAATGGACCAACCGGTTCATTAGGCACAGTGTTGCGATTAGCAACTAACCCAGACACGTCCATGGCATACGCCACTTGCGTTCCTAATCCTGGGCTAATATTAGTCAGGTCAATAACCATTAAGTGAGTTTCGGTGCCCCCACCAACCAGTTTTAAGCCATTTGCTAGTAATTGCTTGGCTAAAGCATCAGCATTTTTGCGAATTTGTTTGCCATAAGCTTTAAACTCGGGCAAACTAGCTTCCTGCGCGGCGATCGCAATCGCCGCGGTGGTGGCATTATGTGGTCCACCCTGGAGACCAGGAATGATGGCTGAATCAATCTTTTTACCCAATTCTGAGTCTTTTTGTAACCCTCTCTCGGTCACCATAATCATTGCTCCCCGGGGACCACGAAAGGTTTTATGAGTCGTACTCATAATCACGTCAGCATACTCAATTGGCGATGGATGTTCGCCAGCAATTACCAGACCAGTAACATGAGACATGTCTACTACCAGCCAAGCTCCAACAAGATCGGCAATTTTTCTAAATTTAGAAAAATCTAACTTGAATGGATAAGCCGTACTCCCGGCAAAAATCACTTTTGGCCGGTGTTCTTTAGCTAGCTTTTCTACTTCGGTGAAATCAATGCGGCCACTGGCATCAACTCCGTACTGGACAGAGCGGTAGAAACTGCCTGATGCGGTCACCTGCGGGTGACCGTGCGTCAAGTGGCCGCCCATCGCCAGCTTCAGCCCCATTAATGTCTCCCCCGGCTTCATTAGCGCCATCAAGATCGCTAAATTCGCCGGCGAACCAGAGTAAGGTTGAACATTGACATACGGTACACCAAACAATTTGCCGATTCGCTCCTGTGCCAACCGCTCAATCTCATCAATATACTTATTACCCTCGTAATATCTTCTGCCTGGGTATCCTTCGGCGTATTTATTGGACAAACATGAGCTAAGCACCTCTGCCACGGCTGGTGAAACTATGTTTTCTGAAGGAATTAGACCAATTGTATTTTTTTGTCTTTGAAGTTCATTTGCAATAATCAACTGGATGTCAGCATTCTTCATTTATTTGAAATCATATCATCAAAGATTAAAAAAATCAGACGATTTTTGGACCGTTAATTACGCCATTGGTCAAAAACTTTAGTCCAAATAATTTATTTAC
>DAOOPX010000092.1:0-2848 GCA_035388465.1 Candidatus Woesebacteria bacterium | reverse complement strand
AAACATATTCGATAATTCGAATATATGTTGCTAGACAAATTGTTTGAGCTAGAAACAAAAGTCCTCAGAGCCTTGGCAAATCCGCGTCGGTTGGAAATTATTCATTTGATTAGAGATCAAGAATTAAGCGTCAGTGAGATTTTCTCAATGTTGGATCTGCCTCAGGCAAATGTCAGCCAGCACTTGACGGTTTTGCGTCAAGCTGGTCTAGTTGCCACGCGCCGGGTTGGTCAACAAGTAATGTATCGGTTGACTCATCCGAACTTGATTAACGCCAGCGATTTGTTACGACAGATGCTAGCAGAGCAAACGAGTGTTAGAGACGAGCAGTTAAATAAATTACTAAAGCAAAAATCATCTGATTTAATTCCGGTTTTCACCGATCCAGTTTGTGGGATGAAGGTAACGCCGGCGACGGCTGGGTTCAGCCGTCGCCACCAAGGTCAAAATTATTTCTTTTGCGCCAGTGGTTGCTACAAGCATTTTATCGAAAATCCAGAAAAATATGCCAAGTAAAAAAACCCAAATCAAGGAGTTCAATGTTCAAGGTATGCACTGTGCCAGCTGTGCAGTGAATTTGACTCGAGCAATCAAAAAGATTCCGGGTGTATCTGATGCAAATGTTAATTATGGTAACGAGATGGCGGTGATCAAAACCAGCTCAGAAAAGCTTGATATTAACCAAGTAAAAAAAGCGGCCAGTCGGTTGGGTTACGAACTGCTAGAAGCAGAAAACGCTGGTATGGCTGAATTAGACCAAGTGCGTCAAAAAAAACATGAATTTCTTAAGTATAAGCTAGCTGTTGGTGCTGTTTGTGCGATTTTATTAATGCTGTTAATGTGGTTGCCTCGACCAAATTGGTTAAGTGCTACTGTCCATCATTACTTAATGTGGCTACTTGCCACCCCAGTTCAGTTTTGGGTGGGTAGGCAATTTTATCTTGGAGCGTGGTCGGCGCTTAGAAACAAGAGTTTTAACATGGACACGTTGATTGTACTTGGTACTTCGGTAGCATACTTTTTTTCAGCCTTTGTTGTTGTACATGGCAGTTGGTTAAGAAATCAAGGACTTGTAACTCATTTGTATTTTGAAGTATCAGCGACAGTAATCACCTTGGTGCTGTTAGGTAAATTTCTCGAATCTCGAGCTAAAGATAATACTTCGAGTGCGTTACACAGGTTAATGAATCTTGCGCCAAAAACAGCTTGGGTGTGGCGGGACGGCGAGTGGCAAACAGTGCCACTCGCCGCAGTGAAAGTTGGTGAGCGAGTTTTAGTTAAACCGGGTGAAAAAATACCGCTAGATGGCGTGGTGATTGCTGGCAGCTCAAGCGTTGACGAGAGCATGCTGACAGGTGAAAGTGTGCCAGTGGAAAAAACCACTGGCCAAAAAGTAATTGGAGCCACGATTAATCAACGAGGGAGTTTGGAGATAAAAGCCCAAGCCGTCGGTGATCAAACTGTGCTTGCCAATATTGTTAGACTAGTTCGTCAGGCTCAGGGCTCTAGACCGCCTGTCCAAGCCTTAGTCGATCAAATTACCAGTATTTTTGTACCCACTGTCTTGATTTTATCGATGATTACTTTTGTGGGTTGGCTAGTGTTTGGACCAGAGCCGAAATTATGGTTGGCACTGTCCAGCATGATGAGTGTGTTGATTATTGCTTGTCCCTGCGCCTTGGGTCTTGCAACCCCAACTTCTCTTGTGGTGGGTGTGGGTAGGGCGGCTGAGCTGGGAATTTTGATTCGGGACGCTGCCAGCTTGGAGCTGGCAGCACGAATTAAAACGCTAATATTCGACAAAACTGGGACTATAACTCAGGGTCGACCACAAGTAGTTGATCATCAATTCATTGACGTGTCTAAAAAAGATTCCAATTTTCTTCTGACAGAAATCCAGGCGATAGAGCAATTGTCACAACATCCGCTGGCTTCCGCTTTGGTTGAGTTTGCTCAAACTCAGTTGCCAGCTTCCTCTGTTTCTCAGCCAGTTAAAGTCACTGATTTTTTGAGTTTAGATGGTTTGGGTGTGCAGGCAAATGCTAATCATCATAAATTGTTGATTGGCACAGAGAAGTTATTTGCGCAAAACGAGATTAAAATTTCCAGTGATATTTTGGAGCAAGCCGAGCAGTGGCACCTGCTCGGCCAGACAGTCGTTTTTGTCGCTCGTGACCAACAGTTAGTTGCGTTGTTCGGGGTGGCTGATCAAGTTCGGTCAGAAGCAACTGCTCTGCTGAATTGGTTGAAACAACAGAAAATTCACACCATCTTACTCAGTGGCGATAAAAACAGCACGGTACAGAAATTGGCAGAAAATTTAGATTTTGATCAATTTTTCGCTGAGGTCTCACCAACAGAAAAACTGGCAGTGGTTAAAGCTATTCGCGCCAAAAGAGGCTTAGTGGGTGTGGTTGGCGATGGGATTAATGATGCGCCGGCTTTGGCCGGCGCAGATTTGAGTCTGGCGATGGGCGGTGGCACCGACATCGCCATTGAGGCTGCCGGAGTGACGCTGCTTCGTGATGACTTAAATTTGATCAAGCGAGTGATCAAGCTTTCGACCGCAACCATGAATAATATCAAGCAAAACTTAATTTGGGCATTTGGATATAATATTATCTTGATTCCAGTAGCCATGGGAGTGTTTTATCCGTTGACAGGATGGCAGCTTAACCCTATCCTGGCGGGAATGGCAATGGTACTGTCTAGTCTGTCGGTAATTGGTAACGCCTTACGGCTAAAAAATACAGAAAAATAATATGAATCTAGGAGCAGTGTTTATTACCGGTTTAACAGCAGGCGGAATATCATGTTTGGCGATGCAAGCTGGATTGTTGGCAAGCGC
>DAOOPX010000091.1:0-2932 GCA_035388465.1 Candidatus Woesebacteria bacterium | reverse complement strand
ACATTAATAGCTAAAGATGATAGACTAGTTGTTTAGAGAGTGGGTACCTAGCCATGTTTTCTTACATCATTCCTTTCAAGTTGCGTTTCTAACCTAACAACTGATTCAGTACTAACGACTTGTGAGTTATCTTCTTTGTTTTGTAAACCTCCGTTCTCTTGCATATTTACTGAATTATTTAGTGCATATAATGAAATTTGAAAAAAAAGAGTTGAGCGGGATAGGGGAGTCGAACCCCCCTCTCATCCTTGGGAAGGACGTGTACTACCGATGTACGAATCCCGCGACCAATCAAGTCACGTTGGCAAACCATATTCTAGCAACATCTGATAGAATTCCAATATGAATCTAAAATCAAACATATATAAAGCTACAACATTTTACCTTGTCCGACATGCTGAAACTGTAGGCAATGTCGAGGAAAAACTAATTGGTCAAAGCAGTTCGCCGCTCACAGATAATGGGGTTAAACAAGCAGAGGATCTGGCAGAAGAGCTAAAAAATGTGCGGTTTGGCGCGATTTATGCATCTGATCTAAATAGAGCAATCCAAACCGCCCAGATCATTGCCAAACCGCACAAACTTGAAGTCAAAACCAGTGAACTAATCAGAGAGCTATCTTTCGGCAAGTACGAAGGTTGGAGGAGCGAAGATTTCATGAAAATTTTTGGGGAGGTTGTTAAACAACGTGAACAGATGAGTGATGAGGATAGATTGGCTCACGTGGTCGATCCAGAAATTGAAACTGATATAAGCGCTGCGAAAAGGATGGCGCGGTTTCTAGACGAAACCGCGCAATCTCACCCAGGCGAAACTGTCTTAGCTGTATCCCACGGAGCCATCCTGCGCTCTTTTTTGATTTATTTCAAGCTATTCAATTATCACAACTTGCCTCACGGCGCGATCAAAAACTGCAGCTATGTTGTATTGAAAAAGCAAAACGACAAGTACGCGTTAGAAAAATTAGACAGAATCGATTTAGTCAAAGGGATTAGGTAGTTTTTTCGATTCCATTTTTTGTAAGATATAACTCAGCAAACAACTTGATATAGTCTTCGAGCGTTTTTTCGTTAACAAATCTTCTAATAAATTCGCTCAATATTAATACTGAGCAATGAGTAATTGGGAAACCCAAATCGACTAATATTGCTTCAGTATTTTCCGGTTTCCAGTCTTCTGACATTATTTTAATTGATCTCACTCACTTTTTTTTCTAAAAGAAAAATGCTTGGCGACCCCGACCGGGATCGAACCGGTGATCTTCTCCGTGACAGGGAGACATGTTAACCACTACACCACGGGGCCATTATTTATTAACTTGTTAATTGCACTTCGGCTTTTCCAACTTTTTAGCTGTCGCTCGCGTTGCAAAGCTTCTGTTTTGGTCTTGTATTCTTCGGTATATTTTACCCTCCAAGGTCTTTTTTTACTTGTGTAATTTGACTTTCCTACATTGTGATAGCTGAGTCGTTTTTTTAAATTTTCAGTTACTCCAATATAATAACTTTCATCTATTGAGCTTTCCAGTATATAGACTAGCATCTGTCCCCTGCGACCCCGACCCCGATTTCGCTACTGCTTCATCGGGATGATCTTCTCCGTGTCCCGATGGCAATCGGGATAACCACTACAACTTGTCCCGATGTAAATCGGGGCCACGGGGCCAAAAATTATTCACTTTTCAAAGTTATTTCGTGACCGCGTATTATAAACTATTTTAAAATCACTCGCAGCTTGAATTTTGGCTGAATTTAACATATATTAAACTTCGATTTACTGTAGTTATATTATTAAATTTAAGGAGAGCTATATGATCTTCCCTATAATAATCGTCGCTTTGCTGGCGATCGGATTTTATATCGTCACGGTGTACAACGGTCTACAGCTGCTAAAAACTCAGATTAAAGCCAGTATTCAAGAAATTGGCAACCAACTTAAACGTCAAATTTCATTAATTCCTAACCTTGAAACGTCTGTCAAGAGTTATCTCCAACACGAAAAGGGAATCTACGAGATGATCACCAAAGCCAGACAGTCAATTGAGGCAGCTAGTAAATCTGGAGCAATGGATGACATTGAGAAAGCCTCCACTCAACTGCAGTCGGTCATTCCTCAGATCAAAGTCATGGTTGAGAGCAATCCAGAACTTAAGGCCAATGAAACCGTCCAGAAATTCATGGATGAGTTGACTGACACCGCTGATAAATTAATGTATTCCCGAAGAACATTGATCGATCTGACTCAAGCGTATAACGCCAAGTTAGTGACTTTCCCATCCAACTTAATTGCCAATATGTTTGGCTTTACCGCAGAGAAGGGTTTGGCCACTCATGAGACAGGCGCTCATGTAGAGGTAAGTCAGGAAGAGACGAAAGACGTCAAGGTAAATCTTGATTAAATTTAGATAAATCATGACGCACTATCAATTGGTGGCCGCCAACAAACGCCGTTCATTTTATGTTGTCTTTTTCTTTATGGTGTTTATCGGGTTGGCGGCTTATCTGATGAGCTATGTGTTTGAGCTCTCTCCTTCCTTTATTGGCACTGCGCTAATCGCGGCGGGAGCGATGTCGTTTGGCTCATACTGGTTCTCGGACAAAATTATCTTGAGCATGTCTGGAGCCAAACCTGTTACAAGGCAAGAGTACTTTGATTTCTACACTGTGGCCGAAAACCTAGCTTCGTCCCAACGCATGCCTTTACCCAAGCTCTATGTCATCAATGACAGCGCCATGAATGCTTTCGCTACCGGGCGCGATTACAACCATGCCGTAGTGGTCGCCACCTCTGGGCTACTAAGCAGACTAAACCGGAGCGAAATCGAGGGCGTGATCGCTCACGAGCTATCTCACATCAAAAATTATGATATGTTACTGATGTCGATCGTGGCTATCTTGGTTGGTTTTATTGCCTTGCTCTCTGATTGGATGAT
>DAOOPX010000090.1:0-3021 GCA_035388465.1 Candidatus Woesebacteria bacterium | reverse complement strand
TTAGTGATTGAGTTCGCTGGCGAAGTGATTGGCTCTTCCCCAGCTTCGGCGGACTCAGATTTGGGTAGAGCATCAATCTCTTTCTGCAACGCCTCAATCTCTTGGTTCAGCTTAATGAAATCTTCCGAGCCAGAATCAACTAGAGCCAGGGTTTGTTGATATGAAGTCATTGCTGCCTCTAGGTTTCCTAACTGTCTGAGCACAACTGCTAGGTTGTAGTGAGTGTTGGCATAATCTGGCTTGATATTAATGGTTTCAGATAGAACACCGACTGCTTGTTGAGCTTGTTCAGTCGCGACCAATACCCCGCCCAAGGCAATTCTGAGATTGGGATCAGTCGGGTATGTTTGGATAGCATTGATGTATGCCTGAGTTGTCCACTGGGGCGCATCTTCAGCTAAACCAATCATATTCGAGTAAATGTTGGCAAGAACCTGCCAGTTTTGAGAATCAAGCGGATCAAGCACCGTAGCTGCCGAGGCTTCCCGCACTGCCTGTTGTAGCAGCAGGTTGATCTGTTCCTTGTCCTCGTCTGACACCTCGGCTTTGTTAGCCAGGGCGCCGGCAATCAGCACATTGGTATACGCATATGAGCGGCGGTTGATGTCAAGATAAGGATTGAGCGTCACTGCTTTTTGTTGCAGATCGTATACTTGAGTTGCATCATTATTGGCAGCTGCCAGATCTGCTTGACGCAGTAACATTAATGGATAGTAGCCACGATAAAGACCGTAAAAACCAACAATTGCGCCAGCCAAAATAACAATGCTAAGGAAGTAAACTGGTAGGTTGGTGTTTTTTGCTTTGCGGTCTTCGCTGAAAGCTTCGTTGATTTGCTCACCTTTGGATGAAGTGAGGCTAATGCTCATGCCACCAACGCTAAAACTGGGCAAGTGTTTTTTATCAATGGCCACTAGCGCTGCTAGCATCACAGCCTGGAGCGTGATGAGTACCAGGTTGGCAGGAAAGAAGAAACAAAGTGCAATCGAAACAAGGATTGGTGCCAAAAGAGGAGACTCTTGTGATTTCTTAATCTGAGTAATTGAAGTTCGCGCTACGCGATAAACCAGCCACAGCCAGGCCGCAACTCCCAAGATACCCATGGTAGTCAGAATGGTCAGGGGTTGGTTGTTGGCTGAGTTATAGATCAAACTCCAGTCTTCTGTACCATTGACCCAAATTGGTTTGTATTGACGGAAGCTATTGGTGTAACTTTCTGGGCCAGCTCCAATCAGGGCGGTACGAGGAGCTCGCAGATTATCGATAGCGATGGACCAACTTGACAAGAAAGATTGATTTTTGAGTGGAGCTGGTCCAGTCTGGCGCATACTCCAGCCATACAAACCAATGCCAATAATCAGTAGCGGCATAATAATCGCATTAAAAACTGAGACTTTTTTCTCTTTCCAGCTTTCCCAAGCCAAATAACTGAGGCCGAGTAGGGCAATTTGAAAACTGATCCACACTCCACCAGCAAATGAGAAATTGAGTTCGGTGGGGAGGCTTAGACCAAAAAGTTGGTTATAAAGTTGAGCCGGGCCAAAGCCGATCATCTGGAAGGCACTACCCAAGACATTGATCAAACCCACCACGGCAATGGTTTTACCCACTAGTTTGTGGGTGTGAGCTGGTAAGACTTGTGCGCCCAAGAGAATGATCAAGCCGAAAGCAAGATACGCGCCTCCCCAGCCCAACAAGTTTTCCACGGGATAGCTTGACGCCATTAATGAAGAAACCAAACTGGCTACCAGTAAGGCCAAAACCGGCCAAAACCACCTAGTGAAAACTAAATTAAGACTCTTCTTCTGCCACGAGTAAGCTCCGTATAAACCCACAATCAGCAGGGCGGAGGCCATAAAAGTGTAAAGCTTGGTGTCTTGGACAAAATTATTGGTAAACGGTAAGTTGAGTAAACCGGTGGCGACAATCAATCCGAGTGTCAGCCAGAGGGCAAAACGATTTACTAAAGAGGGGCGTTGGGTGTGATTGAACATGTTTTACATTAAAGCAAACTACCCCACACAAAAGCAAGAGCAAAACACCACGACTACGATGTGGTAAACTGATATATAGATGAAGAATGTGACGCGATTCCGCAAGGGGTTCACCATGGTCGAGATGATGATCATCATGGCCTTGATTGGCATTCTGTCAGTCAGCATTGGTTGGCAGGTAACTAGACAGCTGAGTCGCGCTCGCGACAGCGAGCGCAAAGATGACCTGGCCAAAATCAAGCTGGCGTTTGAAGATTACTACAATGATAATGAAAGTTATCCGCCAGACGATACTATTTTGACTAATTGTGGTGGTGCGCAATTAATGCCATACCTTCCAGTGATTCCTTGCGATCCAAGCACCCACGATCCTTATCTTTACGAACCCGATCTGGCAACTGGCGGTTACCGAGTATATGCTATCTTGGAGAATCCTGCCGAGAAATCTGTCACTGATCTGAATTGCGGTGGCTCACTGGGTTGTAATGTACCCGGATTCCCTGCGTATAATTATGGTGTGGCAGTTGGCGTGCCGGTAAGAATGTAATCGGAGCAATATTTATAAACAATCTAAATAAAGGAAGATATGCTTAATTTTTCTTCAGCCAAACGTGGTTTTACCATGATCGAGATCCTAGTGGTGATTACTATC
This sequence comes from Candidatus Woesebacteria bacterium, assembly GCA_035388465.1. GTDB lineage: Bacteria > Patescibacteriota > Microgenomatia > UBA1400 > PJMF01 > DAOOPX01. The sequence goes on along the minus strand of DAOOPX010000090.1, from coordinate 375 downwards.
ATTGGGATTTTGATTACATTAGGAATTCGTTCGTACAATGCTACTCAAATCAAGGCACGAGACGTTAGGCGCAAAGCGGATTTGCACAATATGGCTAAACCTCTCGAAGCATACTTCAATGATTATGGTGTGTATCCGACAGGAGCGGGCGTGATTACCATCGGTCCTGACACAATAGATTGGGGCGAAGCATTTGTTGATGGCAATGGAACAGTCTATATGTCGCAGCTCCCCGAAGACCCCAGGGGCGACAGAAATTATTGGTATGTTTCAGCCGATGGCTCTGAGTGGTCAATTTCTGCACTGCTGGAAAATCCTAACGATCCCGATATAGCGGGACCTTTTACTGGAACCTGTCATTCTACTCTTCAGTGT
>DAOOPX010000089.1:0-3033 GCA_035388465.1 Candidatus Woesebacteria bacterium | reverse complement strand
ATACCTGGCGATGTTTGCTGACTTACCAGTTGATCCAGCTCTGATTGAGACCCAGTCGCTCTCAATCTTTCGTTCAACCGCAGTTGCTCCCAGTGACCCCCCGACACTGATTGCTCACCTAGGTAATAACGAGCTAATCCTGATTGTTGTCCGCAATGGACAACTAAATTTTGTTGTTTCCCATCTTGGGGGAAGCAGTTTATTGACCAAAACTTTGCACGAAAGTATTAATCTTGATGAAGAAGCCGCATCGCAGTATGTGCGTACCTATGGCTTGGATGAAACCCAGTTTGGGGGTAAGGTCAGACAGCTACTGATGCCGCACGTGGCATTGTGGTTCAAGAATATTCAACTCTCAATGCAGTATTTTGCCAATCAATATCAAGGCGAAGTAATCAAGAGGATTATTTTTTCGGGAGGTGCGGTGCTGTTACCCGGTTTGGTTGCTCAAGCCAGTGCTGATTTGGGAGTCGAAATCTTGATTGCCGATCCAATTTCTTCTGTCAGTATGGGAAATATCAAACAACTGAACACCCCAACGGCTTACGGAGTGGTGCTCGGCTTGATGGAACAGGAAGACTTGTAATGGCGACCTCGATTAATTTTGTTCGACTTTTCAGCAGGCGAAAATCGAAACAACAGAAAATCGATCAGCGGCGGTTTTGGTGGGCCTTGTTGGTTTTTTTGATTACGCTAGGTGTGATTATTGCTGTGTTTTTGGTTAATCTGTTTTACCAGAATCAATTAAACTCTACGAATAAGGAGTACAAGAAACTGGCTGATCAATGGGAGTATCTCAAGCAAGACGAGTTGGCTTACTCTAGTTATGTGAATAAAGTAAAGATCTTAAGTAGCTTGTTTAGCTCCAGACAACAAAAGCAAGCTGCACTGAGAAAATTTCGCTCGCTATTTGGTGAAGGTGCCAGTGTGGTGGGTTTGAAATACTCCGAAAAGGACGAAGAGATCGTGTTCCAGATTCAGTCCGACTCAGTGTTTATTTTAGATGAGGTGTTAAACCGACTTAGTCAACCTGATATTACTGATGAGTTTGGCCCGGTGAGTCGCAATCGCTTGACACGTGATGATCGCGGTCAGTATGTGCTAGCAGTGAGCGTCAATCTTCGCACCACCAAAACCACTATGGAGCCGAGTATATGATGAAAGAATTTAGCTTTGATGATCTATTAATCGAGATAAAAAAACGCAAAGCACTTAGTCTTGCGGTACTGATGAGTGTTTTGGTGGTAATAGGGGTAGTGACATTGATCATTCCCCAAGGTCAAGCAATTATCGAAAATCGAGAAGAGTTGGCGGCAGAAAAGAAAAAACTGACGCAACTTCGAGAAAAATTAGCCCAATTAGATAGAATTAAGTATGATCCGAGCTACTTTGAGTCGACTGAAATTGTCAATTTAGCCTTGCAAGATCATAAACCGTTATTAGAGTTTCTGGCCAGCTTGGATCAAGTGACCCGAGCAACCGAGATTGAGGTAACAGGTTTGGAGTTAAACCCGGGGGCTTTAGGCAGTGAATCGGCCAAAATTAGCAGTAAAAATCAAAAATCTGGAGTTGATGGCTTGCCGGTGTCGTTTCGCGTCAACGGCAGTTTTGAGAAAGCCAGTGAGTTTATGGAGTTGTTGGAAAAAATTGCACCTTTTACCACTATCAATAGTTTCTCTGTTTCAGAAGGTAGGGCGCAATCTAGGGTTGCTCAGCAACCTGTAGAAGATGAGGAGAAAGATAAGGTCAGTATTGAGATGAGCTGTCAGAGTTACTTTGCTAATGTGGCGGCTAAAGCTCAGATTAACACCCCAGTTCCAGTTTTGGATATAAAAGATCTGGAAGTTTTAGAACAACTAAAAGAGTTTCAGAAAATTGAGCTGCCAGAACAGTTAGATATCCAGGGTGGTTTGGAAGATCTATTTGGTTTGCCCAGTATCGATGAGATTTACTCTTCGATTTGATCGGTCTCAGATTCGGGCTGCTCTTCAGCAGATGATTCTCTAATTTCTTCGCGAGGGCGATCAGGAGTATCGACATCGACTCTGATCATTACTCCTTCTTTAATTGCTTTGATGCGGGCAATTTGGCGGATAGCAGAAATTACCGAACCTTTTTTACCAATAATCCGACCGATGTCGTCTTGGTGTACGGCAATTACGTATTGGGTCAAATCAGCTTGTTTGTTCTCAGTAATGACGACTGATTCAGGATTGTCGACTAGGTGAATGACGATGTATTCTAGAAGATTTTTCATAAAGGTTTATCCCTTTGTGTTATTACTTTTTTACTGGATTTTCCTCAGTTGGTGTTTTGGCTGGATCAGTTTTTGTTGGCTGTGATTTGTCAGAATCAGTAGGCTTTTCTTCAGTTTTTTCTTCTGCTGCTGCAGTTGGTTCAGCAGCTGCATCAGTTGGTGACTCAGCGGGTGCTGCAGCTGGTGTAGGGGCTGGAGCTGCCGATTTGCCAGCTCCAGCCTTCTTAGCTAGAGCTTTTTTTGATGGTTTGGATTTTTTGGGTGGAAAAGGAGTATCAGACTGTAGGCGCTTGGCTAGGGCTGCAACCGTCTCAGTAGGCTGCGCACCTTTTTGCAGCCATTGCTGATATGCTTCCATGTCGATTTCGAGTTGTTTCGGATTCATGGTGGGGCTGTAATGACCCAATTGAGCTACGTAACCGCTGTCACGTTTACTATTGGCTTCAGCAATCACCACACGATAACGAGGTTGTTTTCTTTTACCAAACCGAGCTAACTTAATTTTTAACATAAAGTTTCTTTCATTACTTACCAAGAGAGCGGATTATAGCAGCTCACCCGGCAATTGCTCAAGTGCATTTTGAGCAGCTGCGCTTTCAGCGCGCTGCTTGCTGCTACCCTTACCCTCCCCCATGATTTGATCAATCACTTTGACTTGGACCACAAACAATTTTTTGTGGTCTGGTCCTGATTCACTCGTTACTTGATAAAAAGGTGTAGGTAAACCTTTGGCTTGCATTTTTTCTTGGAACAGACTTTTGGGATCTTTGAAACTG
>DAOOPX010000088.1:0-3055 GCA_035388465.1 Candidatus Woesebacteria bacterium | reverse complement strand
AAGAGGATATAATAAAGTTGATTATTAGTTTATTACAAGATTAAAAATATATCGAATTGTCATCCCTACCCCAAAGGGGTAAACTCCGGTAGGGATCTTATTTAGAATTATTACCAATACATTCCCGCCTCCGCGGGAATGACACTCAAGGAGAAAATGGTTACTGACATTATTGATATCTTGGCCAATGCAGTAGTGGCAATGATCGACTTTGCCGGGTACGGAGGGGTCTTCTTCCTTATGTTTGTGGAGTCATGTGGTATACCGATGCCAAGTGAGGTCATCATGCCCTTTTCTGGCTTTTTAGTAGCTGATGGCAGGATGGATTTCTGGATTGTTTCAGTTATTGGAGCACTTGGTAATCTAGGGGGGTCACTTCTTGCCTATTGGATCGGCTACAAGGGTGGTCGTCCTTTGATCGAGAAATATGGCAAATATATATTGATTTCCAAGCATGATCTTGATCTGGCTGATCGGTGGTTTGCAAATTATGGTAATGCGACAACGTTCTTTGGCAGGCTCTTGCCGATAGTTCGAACATACATCTCTTTCCCTGCAGGGATTTCCAGAATGGATCTGAAAAAATTTTCAGTATATACGTTCCTCGGAGCTTTGCCTTGGAGTGCTGGACTTGCCTACGCTGGGGTGAAAATGGGTAATAATTGGGAGCTGATAAGGGAAAAACTTCACAACTTTGATCTCGCAATCGGAATAATTATTGTTGTTTCAGTCGTACTCTATGTTTGGCGGCATATCAAACACGCGAGAGTTGCCTAGTTAAAACTCCAAAGAACGTGTAGTTTGATGTTTTGCTAGTTCTGGTTAGTATTTTGTGGGGGAGCTGGCTGAGGGCTAAGTGGTGTCACTTGAGGGGTGGCAGTTTGTGCTGGCGCAATATTGCCGCCCAAGGGCATTCCTCCAGCACTTGGAGCAGGTGAGAGAGGGGTAGGAGGGGCAGGGATCGCTGGTGTGGCTTGTGGCGCAGGGGCTGGGGCACTCAAAACATCTTCATCAAAAGGTTCATCAACCGGAGAAAGGGCAGCCCCTGAAGGTGGCGCAGAAGGAGTAGTGAACGAATTTCCGGTAGTTGGTGTCGAGAGAGGGGTGACCGCAGGTGTTGAGGGTGCAATGCTTGGAGCTGTAGGGGTGACCGGTGTACTTGAAGCTGTTTTGTCGTCGTCGAAGTCAAAAGGTTTAAAGATGTTATCAATGCTTGATGAATCTAATCCTGTCCCTGTTTGTGGTGGCGTAGCTGTCGCTTGATTTTGTGTGGAAGTAGGAGCAGCTACCGGCGTGTCGTTAACCGTGTTGCTGCCGGAATTTGCTCCAATGCTGTTGGTTTTAACATTTGAATCGGTTAATGGTTTTCCATCGGTTGTTTTTAATCCCTCAGAGTCATCAAAAACAAAGTTGGTGGATGGAGAAGTGAGTGGTGTGCCAAAATCAATCGGCTTGTCAGGGGTGTTTTTTGCGTCAGCTACTGGAGCAGGAGTACTTTGAAGAACTGGATTTGCGTTGCCTTTATCTTCATCATCGTCGGTAGGAATACTGCTATCATCCAAGTTCGAGTTCCAGCCGCTTCCGGAACTCCCCGCAGACGCGCTTTTTGCGGTATTATTGCCTGGATCAGGGGTAAGTGTTTTGTGACTTGTGCCTGTAAGTTTTTCAAGATGATGTACACCGACTATTATTGCAGCAGGTGAGCCGTTTTTAGTTACCAGATAAAGTTCATCACCACCCTCAACCTCATCGATGATTTTATTAAATGAGTCCCTTGCGGCTGTGATTGGCAAGATATTGTCAACGTTGACTTCGAGCATTTTTCCTCCATTTGATTGCTAATAGCTGATAGCAAATTGCTAATAGCAAGTAATAGTTTCTTGCTGGCCATTAGCCATAAGCCATAAGCGATATGTTTTATCCATTGTATCTCTTTTGAAAAGTTATCGTCAAATTAGTAAATTTCCGTTATACTTGGAGAAAGGAGATATATGGATCAAAAGAAAAGCATTATTCAATTTATCAAATTTGGGTTAGTTGGAGTATCAAATACACTTGTTGACTGGCTGGTTTTCTATCTTTTGAAAGCAATTTTTAACGTCGCAAGAGAGGGCGAGCCAATAATCAAAGCAATTGCTTTTTTGGTTGCTATGTTAAATTCATATTATTGGAATACCGTTTGGACTTTCAAGGATGAGTATAAGGGTGCGGTAGCTAAAGAGGAAAATGCCAAGGGTCAAATTTTTATAAAATTCGTCGTTGTGAGCCTCATCGGCTGGGTAATTAACTACTACTCTTTCGATTACACACGGCTTACACTAGGCCAGAGTTCGATTGTTTCACTGATTGTGGCTTCGGCAGCAGCGACGCTCTGGAATTTCTTCGCAAACAAGCTGTGGACATACAAGGCCGCAAATGGACGACAGACAATTCCGAACAACAGACAACGGATAGAGCAATCTTAGGTCAAAATAAAAGCGAGCCAGTTCAAAGTCAGTCGTCCGTTGTCATTGTGTCTGTTGTCCGTTCTTGGAGCGATTATTGAGATAATCGCGAAGCATCTCTTGCCAGGGGCGGACTTTGAAATTGAGCGCCGATTCGATTTTTGATTTATCGAGATACGAATAGGATGGTCGCTTGGCTTTTTGAGGGTATTCTGCCGAAGTGATCGGCCTAACGCTAATTTTAGTATTGGTTTGTTTAAAAATTTCCACCGCAAAGTCGTACCAGGAGCAGGCATCGTTTCCGGAAAAATGATAAAGACCATAGGGGGCGGTTTGTAGTGAGTAGTTTGTAGCGGGTAGTTTTGGTTGGCTGCTGATTATCTGACCAATTACTGCAACCAAGTCACCAGTGTAAGTAGGCGAGCCGATCTGATCGTTAACTATGGTTAGATCGTCCCGTTCTTTGGCCAACTTCAGCATAGTTTCAACGAAATTGGTGCCTGGATGTCCCTCGGGGAGTTCGCCGAAGAGCCAGGCTATGCGCAGAATGTAGTGTTTAGTGCAATATTTGGCGATATTTAGCTCGCCTTCATGCTTGGTCTGTCCGTAGA
>DAOOPX010000087.1:0-3072 GCA_035388465.1 Candidatus Woesebacteria bacterium | reverse complement strand
TGCTAAAACCAAGAGATCGGGAAAGTAGTGGGAATGCAGTGGTGGCAGGCAGTAACAATTGGTTTAGTCCAAGGTCTAACTGAGTTTTTGCCAGTGTCCAGCTCGGGACATCTGGCGATCAGTTACCGGCTCTTGGGTCTGGCCCAAGAGCCGGTCAGTTTGTCTGTGGCGCTTCATCTCTTTACCATATTAGCGGTTTTTGTTTATTTTTGGTCAATCATTCGCCGATTAAAGCTTAAGTATTGGGTAATTATCTTAATCGCATCAGTACCCGCTGCTTTTGTGGGGGTGTTTTTTCGGATGCAAATCCAGCCGATATTTTCCAATTTATTGATTGTTGGAGCGTTGTTTAGTATTACGGCATTGGCAAACATAGTAGCTACTCATTTTTTGCAAATGAGAAAAATGACAGAAAAGACGAACTATTGGTCAAAGCCCACGATTAAGCAGGCAGTTATAATCGGGTTAGCTCAGTCTTTGGCAGTCTTACCAGGAGTGTCTCGTTCGGCTATGACAATTACCACTGGTCTGGTTTCCGGAGGGGATCGCCGGGCTGTTTTTAATTTTTCTTTTTTGCTCTCCATTCCTGTCATAATTGGGGCGTTTGTTGTTGAGTTATTTAGTTTGGAAAATGGGTTACTGGCTGAGTTCACACCCAGCTGGATTTTTGCGGGCATCGTGGCATTTGCGAGTGGCTTGTTGAGTTTGAAAATCTTGGCATGGAGTTTGAAAAAAGCCAGTTTAGCTTGGTTTGGAATGTACACCTTACTGTTGAGCGGCGTGGTGATTTGGAGCGAGTTATTTTAACGAGCCTAAGTGGAGTACCACGATGCAACCTGCCTTGTAGTACTCGGTGAAAGTTTGACAATCAATTGCTATTCCCATGTGTTCATAGTTGGGATTAAGTAACTGCTCGTTGTGTGCAGGGCTATTTTGCCAATCTGTGAATGTTTGCCAAGCCGAACTAGCACCAAAAGCAAGATTTTCTCCGGCAAGTGTATACAAGTAGCCGACTTGGTGAAAAAAATACCAAGGTTCAACATTGTTTTGATCATCATGTTGCCAGTATTGATGGGCGATCATATCTTTAAGTTTGGCTTGAGCACTTTGCTCTAGGCGAGGATGAACGGTTACTTTTGAGAGCTTTGAGTCACGCCGATAGGCAGAAATTAAGTTGTAAAGTTTGGTTTTCAGCTCTTGGTCGTTGATCTGAGACTCTGCGCCCAACACGTTTGTAGAATTTTGTTTGAGCTCGCTCAAATTTTGCTCTACCGTGAATTGGGCGCGCCACTTATCCTGTAATTGATCAACTCCCCACCACCCCATTACTAGGAGAAAACTAAAGATTAATGACGATACAAACAAACGCTTGAACAACGAGCCTGTTTCCAGTTGCGAGTAGAACATTAGATCTTATCTTAGCAAATTAGTAGCAATCGGGCGAGGGAAATCGAGAAATTATCGAGAGCGATCGAATGAAAGCTGGCGGTATTGCAATGCTTCGCCTATGTGTTGTCGGTCAATTGTTTGATTGCCATCTAAGTCAGCAATGGTTTGAGCAACTTTGATAACTTTAAAGTAGCCCCGAACCGAAAGATTGAGTTTACTGCTAGCTTGGTTAAGTAATTGGCTAGCAGCGGGATTAATTTGGCACAACCTTTTAACTTGTTTGGAGCTTAACTCACTGTTTCTAGTTAGGCTAGGTATTTTTTCATAGCGCTTCATCTGAATTTTGGTGGCCAAAGCAATTCGTTGATTGACATCTTGAGTTGAATCTTGGTTATTTTGCAGCAAATCGGTTAAGTTTTTGGTGGGTACGGCTTGGACATAAATGTGCAGATCGATTCGATCTAGAATCGGACCTGAAAGCTTTTTGTAATATTTTTCCCGTACTGGCAAAGAGCAACGACAGGGTTTTTGGTTCGAGAAAAGATAACCACAAGGACAGGGATTGGCGGCAGCCACCAGGATGAAGCGCGCTGGAAAACGGGCGCTACCAGTGGCGCGTGATAACTCTATCTGACCGTTTTCCAGGGGCTGCCGCAATGCCTCGATGCAAATTCTCGGAAATTCAGGTAGCTCGTCCAAAAACAACACCCCTCGATGAGCTAGTGAGATTTCACCGGGTTTCAAATGAGTCCCGCCACCAATCAGACCAACCTGGGAAGTGGTATGGTGAGGAGCGCGAAACGGTCGGAAAGTAATCAATCCGTCGGGATTAAGACCAACGATAGAGTAAATCTTACTCACTTCAATTGCCTCCGTCTCAGACAGAGGGGGCAGAATCGAGACCAAGGCATTAGCCAACATGCTTTTACCCGCCCCCGGCGGGCCAATCATCAGTAAGTTATGTCCTCCTGCCGCGGCAATTTCTAGCGCACGTTTGGCTTGAGCTTGACCTGCAATCTCGTCAAACGTTAGCTCGGGAGAAAAGCTTTGGTGTGGCTGGAAATGTTTGGGCTCAAGTGGAACAAGTGGTTTATTCCGATAGTGATTGATTAAGTCGGTCAGGTGATCAATGGGAAATATCGTCAAATCTGAGATGATTTCTAGCTCGTTGGAGTTGGCGCGTGGGACGAAAATTTGGTGAAAACCCATTTGGCGCGCTGCCAATGCCAGTGGCAGCGCGCCTTTAATTTTTTTGAGCGAGCCGTCTAAAGACAGCTCGCCAAAAAACATGGTGTCGTCGGTGTTCGCTGTGATTTCTTCGTACATTTTCAACAAACCCGCTGCGATACTTAACTCCAGAGCACTACCAGTTTTTTGCAGATCGGCTGGCGCTAGATTCACCAGAGTCCGCTTGCTTTGGATCTGAATCCCACTATGCAAGAGAGCGGAGGTGATCCGCTCTCTTGCTTCGTCAATGGTTTTGTTAGCTAAACCGATAAAGATGAGGTTCGGTACACCAATGCTGCCATCAACTTCGACCTCAATTTTAATCGGTTCGAGTCCAACCATATTGGCCGAGTAAACACGTGCCAGCATGGGTTATGTTACTCCTCCGCGGTTGCTTCGGCTTTTGGTTCTTTACCCTTGTTAGTCAAACTTGAAGTGAGTTTGGCTAACATTATC
>DAOOPX010000086.1:0-3099 GCA_035388465.1 Candidatus Woesebacteria bacterium | reverse complement strand
ACAAACAATTCTTGAAAGTTCATTAATCCAAAAGCTTACTAAACCAAGAATTAAGTGGGTCAGTCTCTATCAACCAATCAATGCGGAGACAAAAACTGCCATTGAGGCTCTAAACTATCCATATCTGGGTTTTGATAAATACTTCCAACGCTATTATCCGGAAGCATCTCTTGCAGCACAATTAGTCGGATTTGTAGGCAAAAACTCACAAGGAGAAGATGTTGGCTACTTCGGCCTAGAGGGAGGAATGCACCAAGAACTGAAACCGCGCTCAAGTGAGGAGAATCTTACGGCCGACGCCAAAGGTATAGCCTTAGAATCTACTGTCCTCGAAGCAGATCAACTCGATGGCAGAAATGTTACCACCTCAATTCAACGCAGCATTCAGTACAGTTTGGAAAAACAGCTCCGTCAAGGGATTGAAAAATATGGAGCGAAAGCAGGTGAGATTATTGTCACTGATCCTAAGACTGGCAAGATTCTAGGAATGGCCAGTTGGCCAAACTTTGATCCACGAACTTTCTATCAATTTGATCCTGAATTTTATCGCAATCCTAGTTTGAGCGCTGCCTATGAGCCAGGCTCGACTTTTAAACTGCTGACTGTTGCTAGTGCTCTCGATGCAAGAGTAATCACTCCCAACACCACCTGCCCTAATTGCGCTGGTCCTCGCCAATTTGGCCAGTTCACTATCAAAACTTGGAACGATCAGTACACACCTAACATCACTGTTACTGAAGCTCTAGCTAAATCAGATAACGTGGCTATGATCTATGTTGCTGAAGCCCTAGGTGCAGAAAAGTTTCGTGAGTACTTGAAAAATTTTGGTATCGGCTCACCTCTCGGCATCGACCTACAAGGCGACAGCGGCACACCATTTAAAGAAAGCTGGGCGCCAGTTGAGCTAGCAACGGTTTCCTTTGGTCAAGGAATTTTTACCACTTCACTTCAATTGGTTCAAGCAGTGGGAGCTATCGCCAACAATGGTGAGATGATGCAACTGCAGATTCTCAATCATGTCGACGACCCCATTTCACAGAGCTCAATCGAAGTCGAGCCCAAATCAATTCGACAGGTAATCAGTCCAGAAACTGCTACGTTAATGAAGAAAATGATGGTTGAAGCAGCAAGTCAGGGTGAAGCCCAGTGGACCTATCAACCAGATCATACTGTAGCAGGCAAAACCGGGACATCCCAAGTCGCTAACCCAGGCGGCTACGACTCCACCAAAACGATTGCCAGCTTTATTGGTTTTGCCCCAGCTGATCAGCCCAAGTTTTTGATGTTAATCAAGTTGATTGAGCCAAGTACTTCACCTTGGGCGGCCGAGACGGCCGCCCCACTCTGGTACACTGTTGCTGAAGACTTATATCTATTGTTGAACATTCCTCCAGACAAAACTCCCTAAACACATTCTCAAGCCAGCGATGCTATAATCTTTTCTAGATATGCAGTGGAGATTGTATCTTTATAAAGTGAAGCGGGTTTATCACTTTTTCAAAACCGCCCTTGGTCAAGCAATTCCTGCCATGATTCAAACCAATTTTCCTCAGCGAAAATTGGTTATCATTGCCATTACTGGAACTGATGGTAAAACCACCACCAGCTCCTTGATTCACTATATTCTTACTCAGGCAGGCATCAAAACTGGTTTAATCTCTACTCTGGGGGCAAAGATTGGCAATGACGAGATTGAAACTGGGCTGCATGTGACCAATCCTACTCCCAAGCTGCTGTTTCAAATTATCAAAAAAATGGTTGACCAAGATTGCACTCACTTGGTGATCGAGATGACTTCACACGGGGCATATCAATTTCGTAATTTTGGGCTGACTCCTCAAATTGGCGCTATCACCAACGTCTCTCACGAACACTTTGACTATCACCTTAATTTTCGCCAGTACGTCTTGGCTAAAGCCAGTTTATTCCACCACACACCCAAAGTCTGGATTAATCAAGAAGATCAATCATTTACATTATTGAAAAAAGTATTAAAACAACATCTGGTTGCTTACTCACCCAGTTCTTATTTACCTCTAGTAATTAAACAATCGGTTCGCGCCCGTTTCGATCAAGCCTACAATCAGTTAAATGCCAAACTAGCTTCTCTAATTGCAATTGAGCTTAAAATTGACCCAAAAATTATTGCCCAGGCTATTAAAAAGTTTCCGCAACTGAGCGGGCGGATGCAACAGATTTCCAACTCACGTAAAATTCGAGTGATCGTTGATTTTGCCCATACACCAAAAGCTGTTGAGGCGGCGTTATTATCATTAAAAACCCAACGTTCTAACGCAAAAGGAAGATTAATCACTGTGCTCGGTTCCGCTGGACAACGTGATGTCACCAAGCGACCAAAAATGGGAAAGCTGGCTGCCGAGCATGCTGATTTAGTGATTTTTACCGCCGAAGATCCCAGAGTGGAAAACGTCTGGTCAATCATTACTCAACTCAAGTCAAACCTCGGTAAAAATCACCACAAAGTCCTCTCGATCGCCGATCGAGGCGCAGCCATCTATTTTGCCATAAATCACCTAGCTAAAGCTGGAGATACTGTAGTAATTCTAGGCAAAGGTCACGAAAAAAGCCTGTGCTTTGGCCAAGACGAACACTCATGGAGCGATACAGAAGCTGCTGAATTGGCACTCAAGCATCAAAAGCCGGTTTTAGGACCAATTATCAGCTAATTATTAGTAATTTGCGGGCTATTTATGAACAAATCTGCAACTGCATCTGAAATTTCGACGTTACTCAATGAAGCAAAACAATTTTATTTAGTAGGGATTAAAGGAGTGGGCATGACCTCACTCGCCCAGTGCTTGACGGACATGGGGAAAAAAGTCACTGGTGCAGACGTGGCAGATGAGTTCGTGACTCAATCTATCTTGGACTCAATGCAGCTGGGAATTGAGGTGGGATTTACCCAACAATTACCAGAAGATACTCAGGTAGTAATTTATTCTGGTGCCCACTCAGGCAAAGCTAACCCATTGGTCAAACAGGCTCAAGCCAGAAATTTACCCGTGTTTTCGCATGCTGAGGTGCTGGGTTGGATGTTTAATCAAAAACAGGGTCTAGCTGTCTGCGGCGTGGGCGGCA
>DAOOPX010000085.1:0-3275 GCA_035388465.1 Candidatus Woesebacteria bacterium | reverse complement strand
CGGTTAAATACCAATTTTTTGATGACTCTGCACAAAAGGTATTGACTCATTACCCCTGATCTCATGACAGCTGTTGCCAAGAAGTCCTTAACATCTTATACTTACCCACACGATTAATAGTAACGAAAGGATCTAAATTATGCAGAACCCACTCAAAGCACTTGGCGATTTAAATAAACTCCGTCAGCAAGCCAAGCAGATGCAAGACGAGTTAAGTAAAGAAGAGATCAAGATCGAACGCGGTGACATTGTGGTCGTGATCACTGGAGATCAAAAAATTAAACACTTTTCTGTCCAGGGAATCACTAGTGAAGACGCAGTAACGGTCCTCAACGAAGCTATCAAAAAATCACAAGAAGCTGCTGCCAAAAAACTTCAAGGAATGACAGGTGGCTTAGGCGGTATGCTCGGCAACATGGGCCAATAAGCATGGAGCGAGCGCTCTTACTAGCAACCAGTAATTCCGGTAAAATCGCTGAGTACTCTGATTTACTAGCTGCAGTTAATTTTCAATTTGTTCTGCCTAAACAACTTGGCCTAGAAAGTTTTGAAGTGGCCGAAACTGGCCAGAGTTTTTCGGAAAATGCATTGATCAAGGCAAAAGCTTACGGAGATAAAACAAACATAATCACCCTGGCAGAAGACTCTGGTCTAGAAGTCACTGCCCTCAACCAAGATCCTGGTGTGCGGAGTGCCAGATACGTTCAAGGCTCTGACCAAGATCGATATGAAAAGATCTTAGTGGAGCTAGGTGATAATCCCAATCGCCAAGCTCAGTTTATAACGGTAATTTGTTTATATAAACCAGAAACGAGTCAACACCAGTTGTTTACCGGCAGACTGGTGGGCAGCATCGCCCGTCAGCCTGCCGGTTCTTCAGGATTTGGTTACGACCCAATTTTCATCCCCAACGGCCACGATCAAACTCTAGGAGAACTAGGTACGAATATCAAAAATCAAATCTCGCACCGCCGCCAAGCCTTAGATCAATTACTAGCTTTCTTAGAAACGGCCGATGCTCACGGTTCCGTATTTTTCCGTTGATTCGTGCTAAACTACTAGTTCTATGAAAAACATCCCACCCCAATATCTTGACGAAGCTTTTGCCCAAGTTAACCAAGAGTTACTTGAGATGTTCATCAAAAAGTATCGTGATTATGGCAAAGGCAATATTCTGGCCAATGGTGAGCTGGGCATCTCCATGCGCATTACCGAAAAAGTGGAGCGAGTAAAACACTTAATTTTGACAGGTAATACTCCAGCCAACGAGAGCATCGATGAAACCTGGATTGATATTGCGGTCTATGCTGCGATCGGAGCATTATATCGCCGGAATTGGTTTCAAACACTAGAGGTTAAATCACAAAACACTCGCTCAAAATCCAAGGCAAAGTCATGAGTACTCCGCCCTACACTCCCAGTCAAGAAATTCTGGACGCTTACGCTCGTGTATTAGTCCATTTTGCCCTAGGAAACAAGGAAGGTATTAACTCAGGCGAAGTGGTCCAAGTGATGGTGCCTGACATTGCTAAACCATTAGCCAAATCGTTGCAAAAAACTTTACTTAAGGCTGGTGCCCATGTCCTGATGAGATTACTGCCAACCGGGTTGGATCGAGATTACTTTGAGTTAGCAACCGAAGAACAACTCAATTTTTTTCCTGCTGGATATCTGAAGTCTCGGGCTGACTTGATCGATCACAATATTGCCATTATTGCCGATCCCGATCCCAGTGAGCTGGAAGGCGTTGATCCCCAAAAAATCTTTCGAGCGCGTAACTCCCAGAAGTCTTATCGTGACTGGCTGACTGCCAAAGAAGTTAATGGTAAGTTTACTTGGACCGCTGCTCTATGGGGAGTGGAGGCCAAGGCTCAAATTGTGGGCTTATCGCTCGAAGAGTACTGGCAACAAATTATTCAGGCTTGTTACCTAGATACGGCAGATCCCATTGCTGAGTGGCGAAAGACAAAAGCAATGCAGCTCGATCTTAAGAAAAAACTCAATCAGCTGTCAATTGAGTTTGTCAAAGTAACTGGTCCAGATGTAAACCTAAAAGTTCAGCTCGGCGCCGACCGAATCTGGGTCGGCGGCGCCGATCGTAACATCCCCAGTTACGAACTGTTTGCCTCACCCAACTGGCGTGGCTGTGAGGGAACAATTAGTTTCAATCAGCCGCTTTACCGCTACGGTCATATTCTCGAAGGCGTCTCTTTTGAAATCCGTGGTGGACTAGTGGTCCAAGCGCACGCCAAGCGCGGCGAACATTTACTAAACGAGATGCTGAAAACGCCAGGTGCCAACAAGTTGGGTGAGTTTTCCCTTACTGACAGAAAAATCTCTAAAATTACCCACTTTATGGCAGAAACCCTGTATGACGAAAACGTTGGTGGTCCCCACGGTAACACTCACGTGGCCATCGGCATGGCTTACCGTGACGCTCTCCGCGGTGATCGGACCAAGTTGAGTGAAAAAGACTGGCACCAGCTAGGATTTAACGACTCAGCCGAACACACCGACTTTGTCAGCACCTCACCTCGGATCGTCACCGCTCACCTAAGCGACGGCACTCAAAAAGTGATTTACCAAGATGGGCAGTTCACCTTATAACTAACAAATTGAAAAATTAAGCTAAAGAAATTTCTGGCAATAGATAAACGTCCTGAACTGCCCGAATAATGGCTTGCCCCTCATCCCAAGGCTTTTTAAACAGCTTGCGCCCCATAATTAGCCCCTGACCTCCAGCTCGCTTGTTAATTACTGCTGTCCGGACCGCGTCACGCAGATCGGACTCACCTTTTGCATCTCCTCCTGAGTTGATTAACCCAATCTTGCCCATATAAGCATGCGCTACTTGGTAGCGTACTAAATCAATCGGGTGGTCACTCAGCAACCGCTGATACATCTCTGGACGAGAGTAAGAAAAGTTGAGATCAGCAAAACCGCGTAATGGTGACGGGAACTTTTGTTTGACAATATCCGCTCCCATAGTCACAGCTAGGTGAATTGCTTGAGCGGTAATATCCACGGCAGTAGAGTAATCAACATTACTCCGTTTATACTGTGGATTGCGCGGATAACACCAAATAATAGCGAACATGCCTAAGCGATGAGCTTTTTCAATTGCCAAAGATACTTCTTCAATCTGCCGGTGGGAAAACTCCGAACCAAAATACACTGTCATTCCCACCCCCGCTGCACCAAGGTTGTAAGCCCGCTCGACAGAGCCAAACATTAACTGATTAGTAATTGGTGGATAGGTCAAGTGCTCGCTGTGA
>DAOOPX010000084.1:0-3292 GCA_035388465.1 Candidatus Woesebacteria bacterium | reverse complement strand
GAGGTAAGTCTTCTCTGCCAAATTTTTTGTTCTCCATCATCAGCTTGCGAAAACCAATCCCCAACTTTTCCAAACCCCAAGAGTTGACGTTCATCCCAAGCAAAGTAAGTTCTGTGTAACCTTGGTCAACTAAATCACGAACTTCGGCGAGAATTTCTTCTAGCGGCCGCGAGCGTTCGCGGCCGCGTGAGTAGGGCACGATACAGTAGGTGCAAAACGAGTTGCACCCACTGCTGATCGGCAGCCAAGCGTGATTCTTATCTTTGCGAATCGCGGTGATATTGAAGCCAACTTCATTAACTGGGAGTACCTCATCAATGATTGGTAACATTTTCATTAACTTGTCAGCACCATAATGAGTCATACAGCCGGTGAAAATTATTTTGGGACGCTTATGACCTGGCTGGTTAAAAAATATTTTGACGTTATTAAGAAAACCGCGGGCGCGGTCCTCAGCTGATTTGCGGACCGCGCAAGTGTTGATCACCAACTCATCGCAATCTTGCCAATTTTCAGCTTCTACATATCCACGAGCCTGATAATCGCCAGCGATTCGTTCGCTGTCTGATTTATTCGACTGACAACCAAATGTTCTGATAAAGTAAGTAGCCATAGCAGCCAATTCTAACAGATTATTTGCCGAACCAAATTACTTTAACTTTTTTTGTTTGAGTTGATGAAATTTCCACCAGCTAAGTATTTCTAAAATACCAATTAATATAATCAACCAACGATAATTTGATCCTATCAAGATCAAATGCCCAGCCACTGCCCAGATTGTCAGGTAGGACAATCGTTGAATTGTTTTCCACCACTTTCCAAGTTGCTGCAAAGCTCGATCATTTGATGTCATCCAAACAGGAATCAAAATTATTAATCCGAAAAAGCCGAACAATTCTGCTGGACTAAGTGGAGGTGGTAACGCTTGAAAACCCAGCAATGAAACATAGGGTAGGGTGGTGGTGAAACTCGCGTGAATAAAAGCAGTGATAAACATCAACACGCCCAAGCGTTGCCGAAATGGGGTAATGATGGTGGCGATCGGTAGACTGACCGATCGCCACCACTGCAACCTTATGATTATTCCAGGCAACAGTACCACCGCAAACAACACTAACGATACTATCCCTAGTCTTCCCCCCAATCTATACAGTCTAGGCAGCCAACTTTGATGTCCCAATTCCAACGCCATTGCAGATACCACAACCCAAATCAAAATCACAGCTACTTCCAATCCCAACAGCCACTTGTTAATCACCTTTTGTCTTGGAAGTACCCATTGCTGGATTTTTTTCATAGCGATAAATATAACATCTCACGCAATGGTTTTTGACTCCGCCGATGGCGGGGGCGGGCACAAATGTTCTTTTGTAAGAGCTTGACAAAGTAGGATATACCACACAGAATGACGTTAATATCTTAATATTGCAAAGGATATCAATGGGAAATGCGCTCCTAACTGAAGGTAAAACATTTATTATTGGCGACCCAAATTAGTTGCTACAATTAATCATACAAAGTTGTTACTTAACGAACTTCAATCGATGCGACTCGAGCCATACGTTGAAGCTGAAGTGATTACTTTGGATTTATATTTATTTTTAGGGGTGAATGATAATAATCAACGTACTTACGTAAACTTAAAAGGCTTCCCTTCGCGACTCGCTGGTGAGTTTGTCGAGTATGTAAGACACAACCATTGCATGATTGAAACAAACATTGATTTTTTTGACAGAAGAGTAAGACCAGAGTTAATCAAAATCGGCGGTTTTGATTTAAATCATGTTTTCTGCAACTTTGACAGAGAAGATCCTAATATGCCTCAGGCGATCGATCCTGATTGGAAATAACAATCCAAATATTCTCCATATTCCGTCAACTTGTCCCCATCATTCACCTTTTAAGAAAAATAGGGCGCGCTTTTTTATTCTTCTGAAAGTGATTGACAAAAAAAAGATGAAGGAGATAATGCCATCAGTATCAAAATGGAACAACAAATATGACATTAAGAGGGGCTGAGTTTGATTCAGTTTTTGCCGAACAGCAAAGTGAACTTGAAGTTGTTCATTTACATGAAACCCGAACAAAGATTGAAGAAGTGCCAATAAATGGGCTAACACTTGATAGTTTAATACATAACGGCATGGTTTCTACTGATATATATGTCAAGGTGGGCGTAACACAAACTGGAGATGAGTGTGTATATGTCAACCTAAAAAACTGGCCTGAAGCGATTGCTAGAAGTTTTATAGCTTTTCTCAATGAGAATCCTAGAATTGCTGTTGAGGATGTAAGAAAAAAGCTGCAATCAATTGCAAAAGATTTGCCGGCTGGAGTCAAGACTTGGTCATTCATATTTGCACCGGAACGAGTCATACCTACACTAATTTTGTAAACTGATCAAAATACTTGATGAAGCTCTCTCCCGTTGAACGATACCGATTCTTAAAAGCAAAATAGTCAAACCAACACTCCCGCGCTCTGGTTAATTCCCTCAAGCGTGTCGGGTGATTCTTCGCTGATTCAACACTCAACCACAGCAACTCGGTCGAACGAACAAACGCCTGCCAAGCCAGTTTTTCTTGACCTTTTTCTCGCCACTTGATACTTCTACCTACCTCGCTACCGATATGTCCCATTTGTTCAGGAAAACTCAATTTGTCCCACTGACCGCTTGCAAGCAATTGGTGTTGCATTGTTTTTGCTCACAACTATTTTTTATTCATTACTAAACGGCTAACAACCTCACGAATTTTTTTCTGGATAGCCACGTCATCCACCCCACGCGTATGATTTCCATGTGATGGTCGCAAGTTGATCATTGAGTCAAACTCCAACCAATCTTCTTCACCAAAAAGATCAATGTACAAATTTATTCCCCACAAATTTTGCTGTTTTGATCCTTGTTCTAATAACAGTTTTTCTTCGTCAGCATGTAGCTCGCCATTGATTGCCATAATACCAAGCTCCAAGTCCACAACAACCTTGATCATGTCCCCAAAAACCTGCTGTGCTTCTGTCCGCGCCTGATTGATAGTAATAGGTTTATTGATCACTTTAATCATCAGTCGCAGTATAACATTATCTCTCACTCGCTCATGACCCCGCCGATGGCGGGGTCAGAAGCAATTAAGTAATTTTAGATCTTCTTGACAATTAAGGTGAATAATAAGAAAATAGAAAAGTATCAATATATTGCAAAGGACATCAATGGGTACTACTGACCAAGAAAATCGAAAAGAAGGTTTTACTCCGAATCAAGGTGAGGTTCGATCTCTTCAAGAAACTAACT
>DAOOPX010000083.1:0-3442 GCA_035388465.1 Candidatus Woesebacteria bacterium | reverse complement strand
TATACATTACCATGAGCGTCACCGACCAAACCGAGACAGCTGTTTCAACTAAATTTGATAGGAAAGAACTGCCACAATTAAATTTAACTTTTTTCGGATTCTTCATTGAATATGCATTAATACTACTTAAATTGGATCACTCATCTTCAGAAATTTGGTTTGATCTTGAGTCAGCCAATCTACAAAGAGTTGCGGTAGTTTTAGATCAGCTCGCTTCCAGAATGCATCAACTATTAAGGATGGATCCTAAGGTTTCTACAGAAGAACTTCAAACCGTAACGAAACCTTTACTTGCCCAATTTCATATGGGACAAAGCGGTCAAAACATTTCTGTTCTAATCGACGGATTAAATCGATCAGCAATTGTTTTAAATAGCATCTTAAAAGAAGCAAAAAAAGTCGATGTAAATGAGGGTTGGTTATTGTGGGCTCTAGAGGGCTATTTAACCAACAAAAAGACAACCTTGGAACAACTTAAAGCTGACTTGAACTTCCACCCTCCGACATCAAAAGATTTTCCTAAAAAAGATTACATTTACAACCAAGCGCACGCATACGTTCGTTACCTAGAAGATCAAGAAGATGCAGAGAGAGATATAAAGTTCGTACTCAAAGCTGTCCCTCAATGGGCCAAATTCCTGGCTAAATCACCCTTACTTGTATATGAATGGTAATTACTGACCACAAATTTCAGGCTTTGCTCATCGATAATCAAATGGCGAAACTTGCCAAATCTGGATGCTCCCAAGCAAATAAAGCCCTGATCAATTTCTTCGTGAGCGGGTAGGTGAGAGTGAGCAAAGACTCTGACAACGTTTTTTTTGCGGTGGCTATAAGCGTAACGCCGTAATTGATGCTGAAGATTTTTTGCTCGAGTTGAAGTATATCCTCGCCAGATTTTACCCAAAAAATCGCGACGAAAATGCCATGAGTCCACAGTAGGGTAAAACCGAGAAAAGTGTTTGGTAACAAGTTTGGAAATTAGCGGGTGAACGTCATTGAACTCACCCGCCACACGATGACCGTGTTCTATCACAAACGTCCGCTTGCCCGCAATAAGTTGAAAGTGATCTACCTGTAATTTAGAAAAAAGGTTCACCCTTTTATCCATCGATTTAGCAGGATCGTGATTGCCATAAAGATAAATTGATTTATGCTTGAGTAAAGGAAAGAGTGTGGACCAACTAGAATTGATAAATTTGTCAAAGCTAGTCAGGTAACAATCCCAAAAATCACCATTAATAATCACTTGATCAACAGATTTCACTAATTTGGCGATATAATCACACAAAATCGGATCAAATTCTTCAGTCAAATGCGTATCAGCAAAAATCAAGGTTCTCATGTCTCAAAATTATACCGTTAAGCTCCACAAATTCATGGCCGATGTTGGCATTGCTTCGCGGCGGAAAGCAGAGGTGCTGATCGGGGAAGGAAAAGTCCTGGTTAACGGAAGAGTTGCGACCATCGGCCAACGGATCGACCCTGACAAGGATCAGGTCAAATTTGGCGGACAAATACTTAATCCACAAGTAGAAAAAAGATATTTTATCGTCAACAAACCAGTTGGAGTTGTATCGACAACTAGTGACGAGCTGCGCCGGCCGACGGTGCTGTCACTGCTTCCTGAAGATATCCAAAAAGATAAAGCCTTGCGCCTCTTTCCCGTCGGCCGGCTCGATATCGATAGCGCTGGACTATTGTTGCTGACTAATGACGGCGGTCTCACTCAGCGCTTGACTCACCCAAAGTTTGAGATAAGTAAAACTTATCACGTGCGGCTCGACCGTCGCCCAACCTCGCTCGCTCTTTCTCGACTAGAAAAAGGAGTCAAACTCTCTGATGGCTGGGCGCATGTACAAGATTTTTCTCGAATAAAAAACAGTCCTGAAGATCAGATTTGGTTTGAACTGACAGTCACAGAGGGCAGAAACCGATTAATTCGCCGCATTTGGGAGCGACTAGGATATAACGTTGAAGAACTAATTAGAGTATCAATGGGACCACTTCATCTCGACCAACTCCAAGGTAAAACTTGTCAAGAAATCTCCCAACCAAAGTTGTAAACTTTCACTGCTTTAGCAATCCTTGACAATGTTTGCTAGTTGTGGCAAACTATTAGCAGTAATATAGTTTGACTGCTAAAAGCAGAAAAGGAGGTGTCTATGTCAATAATCAGATGGCAGCCTTTCACCAGTGCTTTATCCAACTGGCCTAACGTCTGGGACGAAGAAGACTGGGGAAGTCTGACCAACACCAATAATAATCTGGATCTCTACGAGACTGATGACGAGGTTGTAGTCAAGGCGAACGTAGCCGGAGTTGACTCAAAAGATGTCGATGTGATGTTTGAAAAAGGTGTGCTAAGGATTAAAGCACAAAAAGAAGAAGAACAAGAAGATAAACAACGTCAGCACTACAGCCGTTCCAGCTGGAGCTACTCTTACCGCGTAGCCATACCTGGAATCAGCATGCTTGATCACTCAGTTGAACCAGAAGCAGTTGTAGAAAAAGGGGTGGTAACGATCACCTTCAAAAAAGCCGAAGCTAGTAAACCGAAAAAGTTACAGATTAAGGCTAAATAAAATAATAAGTGCTACTCACGAATTATAAATGGCCGCCTGCAGGCGGCCATTTGCTTGATTCTAAACCATCTCAATATCATGAGGGTGTGACTCAATCAAACCACTATAGCTGATCTTGACGAACTTTGAGTTTGTCCAGAGTTCGTCCAAGTTTTTGCTGCCACAGTAGGAAAATCCAGAACGTACTCCCGAAGCCATTTTTTTGATCAAACTGGTGACGCTGCCTCGGTAAGGAACCATTCCCTCAACTCCCTCCTGAGCGTACTCCTCCAGGTCTTTCTTGATGTGACTATCTTTTTTCATTCTGTCTTGGTTGGCAGCAATCGAAGCCATACCCCGGGTCAGTTTATACTGCTTGTCGCCTTTTTTCACCATCAATGCTGGGCTTTCGTCACACGCAGCCAGCATTGAGCCAATCATCACGGTTGAAGCACCAGCAGCCAGAGCTTTGACAATGTCACCAGAGTATCTAATTCCCCCATCAGCAATGATTGGCGTATGGGTTTTCTTCGCGGCTTTCAGACACTCCATAATAGCGGTAATTTGGGGCACTCCTGCCCCCGTCACGATTCTGGTAGTACAAAGTGAGCCTGGGCCGATGCCCACTTTCAAGGCATCGGCTCCATTCTTAATTAACTCCTCAGCCGCTTCTTCGGTCGCAATGTTTCCAGCTATAACCTCAATCTTTGGATAAGTTGTTTTAATTTTTTTTAAAACTTTGAGCAGCTGATTACTATGCCCATGAGCAACGTCAATTAGCAAAACATCGACTTTGGCTTTAATTAAGGCCTCAGCTCTTGCTAAGTGAATACCACCAGCTGAAGCTGGTGGCTTCTTGATCGCAGGTCAAAGTTCAA
>DAOOPX010000082.1:0-3487 GCA_035388465.1 Candidatus Woesebacteria bacterium | reverse complement strand
GCACCCTTTGGGCTATCGACTTCGCCCTCGTGTCTTGCGCGAAATCCTGTTGCATAGGACTCTACTGCCATAGCAACCAGTGACTTAATTGCTTCTTTTTTTTCTAAAGTGTTTGTTGTCATAACATCTTCAAAAACAAATAATTAAGTTCATTGTATTTCATTTTGCTAGATAAATATATATATATATCAAGGACCATTGGTCTCCTAAATCCGTTCATAACCAAAACAGGCAAGCCAAAGCTTAAAGAGAGCTGGTAAACGATTGCATCCGTAGTATCTTACAATATGATTCTGGCACCAACCGTAGCGCTTAACACATAGACAATTGAAAAATTTAAATCTCTGAAGGCCATTTCTCACAAAGCTGGCATCTAACCTAAAGATGACCTCCTCCATTGACATAAATTACATTGCCATTCCAATAGCTTGTTTTATTTTCCACTATTGCAAGTACCGTTTCCCCAACATCTTCTGGTGTGCAAACCCGACCCAGAGGATTAGCTTGTGCAAATTTTTCCCATACCTCATCTGTAGTCAACCCCGCTTCTTGCCAATAGCCATTGTTGGTTCTGGTTTCTGCCGGACTGACCCCATTTGTCCTGATACCATATTTTGCCAAACTTTTTGCCATTGCCTTGATAAAACAAACTGCACCTGCCGTGGCAACACTATATGGGACATCGTCTGTATCCGGTCGATCACCCAAGTTGGATACAATGATAATCAAATCTGCTTTTCCTGATTTTTTTAACAACGGCAATGCGTATTTGGTACACAAAAAGTTGCCATCAGTTTTGGTTCTTGTGATTGCTCTCCATTTCTCAAATGAGCAAGTTTCAATTGGCGCCACTCCATCTACCGCAGCGTTGTTCACGAGCACGTCCAAGCCTCTAAATTTTTTTTGCACAAATGCAAAGCATTCTTTAACACTTTTCTCTTCTGTAACGTCAAGTTTCATCACTTCCGCCCGACCACCAAAATTGGTGATCTCACCTTTTAATTGAGTAGCCCAATTCTTATGATTTAAATATGTGATAACCACAACATAGCCATTAGCAGCAAGAGTTTTTACAATCCCTGCGCCAATCCCACTAGAGGAACCAGTAACCAAAGCAACTTTTGAAATTTTATTCATAACAATATATTACCACTTATCCAAAATCAGGCCATTTGCAAAACCATAAATATTATTTGTGATCGCAAAAGGTCGCAAATATTGCTAAGTTGGGTATGTAGAACTTACTTTAATCAATAAAAGTCAGCGCCACGCCGGTGCGATCGGCTCGACCAGTGCGGCCAATGCGGTGAATGTAATCTTCATAAGTTTCTGGTAACTCATAGTTGATCACGTGAGTGATGTTGTCAACATCTAGACCACGGGCAGCCACATCAGTAGCGATCATGATTTTAAATCGGTTGCGCTTGAAAGCATCAAGCGCGCGCTGGCGTTGATTTTGGTTTTTGTTACCATGAATAGCGATACTGGAAAAACCGCGCTTCGAAAGTAACTGCGATAGCTTCTCAGCGCCTCGCTTGGTGCGACCAAAAACCAACACTTTGTCAAAACCAGGTTGAACCAACAAACTTTGTAACACATCAATTTTGTTCCTGCCTGATAGTTTCACTACATCCTGGTTAATGTTACAGGAAGCACCCTGCGACTCAACTCGAACAGTAACTGGGTCGTGCAGAAATGATTGGGCCACTTGTTTGGTTTTTTCCGACATGGTTGCTGAAAAGAACAGTGAGTGACGTTCTTTGGGTAAAGCCGAGATAATTCTTTGAATATCGCGAATAAAGCCCATGTCTAACATTCGGTCAACTTCGTCTAAAACTACAGTCTGGAAGTCTGCCAAACGCAGATTGCCACGTTCGGCCAGGTCTTTGATTCTGCCTGGCGTACCGACAATTACTTGACTGCCACGTTTCATATCCTGGATCTGGCGGCGCAGATCGACTCCACCAATGAGCAGCGAAAAATAACAGCGTGTCCCTCGGGCAAAGGCTCGACCTTCGTCCACGATCTGCGCCGCTAGCTCTCTTGTTGGCGTAATCACAATTGCTTTGTGATTACGCTCCTTGATCACTTGATTAATTATTGGCAACAGAAACACTGCTGTTTTGCCCGTGCCAGTCGCGGCCAAGCCAACGACATCTTTGCCCTCCAAAACCAAAGGTAAAGCCTGATCTTGAATCGCCGTGGGGGTAGTGTACCCCTTAGCCAAGATATTCGCTTGTAAAATCGGTTCCAAAGGAAAATCAACAAACTGGTGCTGAGGTACGTGCTCGGACGCAATCTGCGGCACAGCTTTCTTAATCAGAACGCGCGGATCAACCCGCATGTACTTAATCCGGTTTTGTGGTCGGCCACCACGAGCATTGCCAAAACGATAACTCATATACAATCTTTCTTTTTACCAAACTGGTCATTAGGAAAGATTCGTGAAAAATTTAAAAAGGGAAATATTCCAAATCTCGCGCCTAAAACAAATCGGGTTGTTAAATTACAGGGTTAGTGTAACACAGCGGTGAATCAAATGCAAATTATAGGATAAAGCTAGTGTTTCAAAGCTTCCCCACTAGCCTTGTGTTCCAATCGCGAACTCAAGGCACTACTGGAGTTAACAACAAACTTATAATTACTTGAATTAATCACTGGTTTGCCAGTTTTTTGCTCTAACTCGTTTTTGGCATTTTTGGCAATCTGCCCGCCTTGGCGGGCAGGGTTTTTGTTTTGTTCTACTCCATAAGCTTGAACACCTTCCGCAATTTGCCGAGTAGATAATTCAGCCAAGGCGGTAAAAATAAGCTCGGCATCACTCATGTGATCTCGTAAGTTTTCTTGGCTTAAGTTTTTGATCTTCTTGTGCTTTTGAATACTCAAGCCGCTCCATTCATGATGAATGATATTGGTTAGAATCGCAAACTCATTCTTTTTTTCAACGCCGTGACTACTCCAATAATCAGTTAATTTGTTTCGTGTTTCCTGCCCCAACATCCGCTGCTGAATCCACTTGGGGCTACGCCCCTGCCTCTGCCAATACTCACGACTACGATTCAAAGCTTTTTCTGGGTCAGCGATCTCTTGGATCCTTTCATAGCCAACGCGAGCCAGCCAAAGCTTCAGTGGCTCGGCTTTTTTGCTGGGAATTGACTGGATTATACGCAAAAGTGTTTCTGTGTCGGCAACGTCTGTTTTGTAAAATTTTCCGTCGGCAGCTTTCAGCTTCAGTCGGTGACAATTTGTCACCGACTGACTGCCCTCTTTTTTCAATCTTTCGGCTAATTTATTCCAATACTTTCGCGCAGTTTGATAATTATTTTGATCGATAAGCACCGCCGTAACATCAATTACCGAAAAAAACCATTTGCCTGCTTTTTGGTCATAAACTCGGCGAATCTTAAAACTTTCAAAAACTGCTAGCGAGCTGGAAAACGTCTGCATACACCGTATCTTACAACAGAATTCTTACACCAACCGTAGC
>DAOOPX010000081.1:0-3581 GCA_035388465.1 Candidatus Woesebacteria bacterium | reverse complement strand
TTCAGCTGAGTGGGGTGATAAACCGGAATAACTCGGACAAAAAGGGTGTTGGTGGGGTAAGTTTCGGTATAAGAGTTCAGGTATTCAGCATCACCCATATTTGCATCAATAAAACCATTCCCTGGAGCAACACAAGTTGGATTGGGGTTTAATGCAGTAAACTCGGTCTTTACTTCAGTAACATCCAAGTAATACCTCGCAATAATCAGAGAAGCCTGACTAGCGCAAGCCTCACCAGTCACCGCCCACTTATAAATGACAGTTGGATCTGATGCTTCAGCCTGGTTACCATCAACATCCATAAACCAATACTCAGTCGACTCGCCCGCGGCCAGACTAATTTCCAATTCATCTGAAGCCTCAACTGAGTACGTCATATCGGATCGATTACTTTCGGTCGCCCCGTCAAGCAAAATGGTCTGAATACTATCACTAGACTGACCCACTAGGTTCCCAATTCTCGACTCGTCTCCCGCACGCATGGCCGTGATCAAATTAGTCAAAATCATCTCCGTCCCAGATTCAGCCTCAGAAAAAATTCTTGTCGTCTCGGCCCGTTGCGCGGTCTGGGCAATTTCAGTAGTGGTACCCTTGGCTAAAGACAACGAGATCACCAAAGTCACCGCCATAATCAACAACACGATCATGGCTACTTGACCAGAATTTCGTTTTTGCTTCAGCATTCTTCCATAATAACCCAACTAAACCCGGTTGCGCAACTGTGGATAATAATCTGAGTTTCGGCTTAAATCTTGCTCGATCAATCTCCGCAGATAAACTGCTTGAGGCAAGTGGTAATTTTTGGCCGCCCAGAGTAAATAGCCACGCAGACGTTGAGGTAAACGAAAGTTAAATCGGGACTCAATAAGTGATGCGAGATACTCCAAGCTCCAGCTCATTTCTTTAAACACATCTTTTTCTGAGTAATTAATCAAGATCACGTTCTCACGCTCCAAGTCATTCAAACTTGGCTGTGTCGGTGTCGAACTGTGATTGCGGTTACAGATTAACAATGGTTTATTGAGTTGATATGCCATAGCGAGACTGACTCCTACCTCGGTGCTGGGCTGCGTTATTTGGCAAATCACGACATCGGCATCAATAATCTTCTTCATTCTGGCTGAAAATGAGATTGGTTTACCAGAATACTCCACAAACAGGGACCCTCTAGAGAAGCAGTTGAGACACCGCTTTAAAACCAGAACCAACGGATCTTCACCCAGACTGCTTGCCAAGTACACATTCATAGCAAGCCCTCTTTCCACTCACCATAAAATTGGCAAAAAAAAACTTGGTCTGCTGGAAAGTGTCGTTTTTCAGCCACCAAGGACCAGCATTATAACACTTATTCAAGACTTAATCAACAAATATAAATAATTATTAGGATCTAACAATATTGATCAAAATTGACAAAGCCAGCGCGGCTATGGTTAGATGTAATCTATGACGAAAAATAAAAACCTAGCGATTATCATATTTTTGATTTTGGTTGCCATTTTAGCGGCTGCTTACTTTTTCTGGCTCAAACCTATAGTCACTCAACCACGTAATCAAGTTGTCAACCAAGCGCCTACTGCCATTAATCCAACCACACCCCCAGAACAACAAGACATCATCGCTAAAATCAAGAATCACTCCGTTCGGGTTTCTGAAACAAGTGTCTCGCCACAATCACTTACGGTCAGCCTTTACGACCAAATTCAGTTCTACAATGACACCGCTGCTCAGGAGATCCGGGTCGTGGGAGAAGGGTGGGGGAATATCCCACTGAAACCAGGTCGGAACATGACTCACTCTTTCACGCAAGCTGGCACCTATTCATACCAACTCGATGACCTTGGGCTGAGTGGCGAGATAATTGTCGAATAAATTTATATTTATTCACTCGGTCGAGAGCATTCTCATCCACCACTATCTGCATTAGGTGGTTTATCAAAGCTTAGCTTATTCGACCATTGACAGACTGACTCCAAATATGATTGTATGGAAAAGAGTGAAAAGAAAAAATTGGGTAATTATCGGTGCGTTGCTAGTGTTGGCGTTGATTGTGATCGCGTACTTATTTATTTCCAATTATCGACAAAGAACCAGCTTGCAAAGCAGTGACGCGTTCCGCCCTGAGTGGGCACCTGAGCAAGGAAGATCGGAGCTGAATGATCAAGAGAAAGCAATTTTAGAAAATGTTGAGATACTTAGATTCGACATTACCGACACTATTCTCAACCCGCAATCAATTGCCCTCAAGCCCAATGACCAAGTCCAATTTTTCAACTTAACCACTAGCACTGAGTTTCGGGTTGTTGGAGAAGGATGGGGCAATATTCTCATCAGTCCTGGAGAAAACATGACCCAGCCGTTTGTCAAGCCTGGTAAGTACCCGTTCACCATTACCGAGCTGGGATACACTGGTGAGGTGATAGTGGAATGAAGGCAGTCACTTTTTCGCTCATTTTCAATTATTGTCTGAAAGAGTGTAACTTTCGACTTCTTGATTTCAGTTTTCACCAGTTTGACAACAGTCTATTATAGGCCTTATAATCAAAGCTATAGGAAATATAGCAAACTGTGTCGTGGAAAAAACTGAAATTAATAGACACTCACCACTCAGAGAAACTTTTTCCAGAAAAGCGGTTACGCTTCTTTTGGCTTTATATTTATTCTCTTTGGCAGAAGAAACCGAAGCCCATATTGTAGTGCCGACTGGTGAAGAGCTAGATAGGAGTCATACCCCTATCGCACTCGTAGCACCTCCTGAGTCTGAGACCGCACGGCTTGCGCCAATTGTTAGGCGCGGCAGCACTCAACTCCCTGAATATGCGTTGACAATGGATGACGGGTGGTCATCTTCACAAGTCGAAAAAGTGTTAAACATATGTAAACAGCTTGGAATAAAAATGACTTTTTTTCCTGTGGGAAAAGTTATCAAGGCAAATCCAGCCTTGTGGAAAAGGGCCGTCGAAGAAGGTCATGAGTTGGGTAATCATACTTTTTCTCACGCGTTCCTGACTGGATTAAGCGATGAGCGAGTCAGACAAGAAATTGAGATGTGGCAACAGGCAGTTGATCAAGCTCTTGGATACCACTATCCAACCAAGTTTTTTCGACCACCTGGAATGGCTGGTTTCACCACAAAGGATGGTGACCGTCGCTTGAGAGAAATAATTGGTAAATATGGTCTTTCGGTAGCTCTATGGAGCGTTGATAGTGGTTCAACCAGATATTACGGAAAAATTAACGAGAATGGAGTATTTGAAAATGTTGTGAAAAATTCAGGCAGAGGAGCTATTGTCCTCCAGCACTTCATTCCCACAGACATAACTGCTCTCCAAAAAATAATAAAAACACTTGAGGGTCGGGGTTTATTATCAGTTACTCTGAGCGAACTGACAATTCCATAATTGAAAAGTTTGACAAATGTTATAGGTCATTGTACGATACGCAGATAAGCTAAAAAAGCTTAGTAGCAAAAAGTCGGAGTCAAGTTTAATGCCATCACCATATAGAAAGCGGGAAAATTTTGCACCAAATAATTTTCGTCTGGCAAAGAGACTAGCGAGAAGTTATGAATCTAAGCACATGAC
>DAOOPX010000080.1:0-3640 GCA_035388465.1 Candidatus Woesebacteria bacterium | reverse complement strand
GGTTATGCCCATCGGGGCAAAGTGGTAATCATTGGGCGGGGTGCCAACTTCATTACCCCATTCGGTAAAGGCTTACATGTTTGGGTGACCGCACCCTACGCAACTCGGGTGCAGCGAGCTATGGATTTTGAGGGCCTGACCAAAGAGCAAGCCAAGAAAGTCATCGCTGACACCCAAAAAGAGCGGCGTGATTTTGTCGAGCAGTACATTAGTAAAGATGCCCGTAAACCCAATGCCTATGATCTTACAATCAATACTCAATACTTTAAAATCGACGAAGCGCGTGATGTCATTATTGCCGCGTTTCACAAAAAGTTTTCCAACAGTCTGACTAACCCACTCAAGAGATTCACTCAGCAGAAGGATTAATCCAGTATTTTGGTGGGGATTTGATAGAATTACCTACGTAATTGCCGAAGTGGCGGAATGGTAGACGCGCACGCTTCAGGAGCGTGTTCCTTTCATCAGGAGTGGAGGTTCGAGTCCTCTCTTCGGCACAATTATTGAAGTAACTAACATATTTGATCATAACGGCAATGTTGAAAAAGTTACGTCTTAGTCGGAACGAAAAGTTGTTGTTGGTTTTTTTGATTGTTTTCAACTTATTTTCTCGATTATGGGGATTGGATCAAGTGCCGGCAACGATACCTCATGATGAGATGGTGTATGCAGTCCAGGCTAAATCATACCAACTGCAGGGTACTACTTTGGATCAAACTCACCGACCTTGGTATATTAAGCCGTTTGACAGGATGTACGCCGAGTTACCGGCGACGTTGATGGCATTTGGATATTTGCTAACTGATGATCCGGTGGCTGGCGCCCATCTGACCTCGGGTCTGATGGGCGCCACACTTCCTTTTTTTGCCGGTTGGCTAGTCTACTTACTTTGGCAGAAAAAACGCTTGGCTTGGGCAGCTGTTGTTTTATTCACCTTCAATCCCCTGTTCTGGCAGATGAGCCGTGTCGGGTATGATGCTTTTTATTCATTGTGGTTTTATTTGGTTGCTGCTTGTCTGTTTCTGCAGAAAAAACCAGCTTGGCAGTGGTTGAGTGTAGCAATCTTTGTCATTGGCTTTTTCAATTATCAAGGTTTCAAATTGTTGTTGGTACCTTGGATATTCTTTTTGCTAATGACCAAAACCACTGCTCAGACATCAATCTGGCGTTCAAAAAAGTGGTTCACTCAATTTATTCAAACAATTTTCCAACAACGAATAAGAATTTTGATTCTAGTTCTAGGGATAAGTCTTACTTTATTTTATGGATTGGTTTTATTACCCAATCAAGGAGGAGCAGCAGTTCGATTGAATCGTACAGTTTTCACCGACACCGAGTATCTGAATCAGGCGGTTGATACTTCAAGACGCCAAACCCTGGTTAATCCGTTTACTTCGTTAATGTATAACAAGGCCACCGAGGCAGTCTCATTTATGCTCTATCGCCTGTTGGGTGTTTTCGATTTACGTCTGCTTTTTTTGTTAGTAGAGCCTTCTGTGAGCGGTTTCAGTGTTTGGACGCACGGTTTGTTCTATTGGGTGGAAGGAGCTCTAATGTTTTTGGGTTTGGCATATCTATTTCAAAATCGGACAACAAGACCAATTGGTTTATTACTAATGTTTGGGGCGGTGATGCTGTGTTTGCCTGCTCTGATCAATTCTGGGAGTGAGTGGTACTTGTTAAGGAGTATGCTCAGCTATTTTGTTCTTACTCTAATTGCTAGTTGGGGAGTTTTCTGGCTGTGGGCAAAGTCTAACCTGCGCATACCTTTTGTCTTGATTTATGTTCTCAGTGTGGGGTACTTTGCTTGGCAGTATGCCTATCGCTATCCAGTGATTAGTCTTGACTGGGGCAATTTTGATGAACGAGTTGTGGCGCGGTATTTAGATTTAACAGTGACACAAAACCCCGAGCTCAAAATTGCCACCCATGTGATTCAACCCAACTATTTTTACTGGAGTTACATTTTGTATGGGGATCAAGTTAAAAGCGAAAACTTGGCTAAGCTTGCCACAACGTCGGCACAGGGCTTAGAGTTTAAGGAAGCCCAGTTTGAGTATGATAATTTGGTATTTACTGATGGCTGCCAGCCGGCGGCTGGCAGCCAAGTAGTGTTAGGTGGTGTTGCCATGATTGATTGTCTAGAAAACAACCCCGCCTGGTCTGATCGCACCCAAGTTCGCTCAATTGCCGCAGTGATGGATAGTGGTGAAAGGCTACTGATTCTCAATGATCAACTTTGCCAAGATATTTCTCTTCGTAGTTATGTTAGTCCGCGGACTCTCAGCGATTTCCAAGTTGAGTCAATGCCTAGAGAAGAATTTTGCCAAAAATGGATTGTCAACCAAAATATTTGATTTTCCAAAATAATTGAGTACTGATGCGATATAATAACTGTCTGCTCGCCCGGGTGGTGAAATGGTATACTTGCCTGCGCAAGCAGGCCTGACTGCGTAGGCAGGCCTGCTTGCGTAGGCAGGCACGTGCGCTTGAGGTGCGTAGGTGTGATATATGTATGAAGTATATGTACTTAAAAGTGATTGTGTTGACTGGTTTTATGTAGGAATGTCATCGAACACGGACAAGAGGCTCAGTCAACACAACTCGGGAAGGGTGAAGTCAACAAAATCAAAAAAACCACTTAAAATTATATTTACGAAGAAATTTGGTACAAGAATACAAGCAAGGGACTTCGAGAAATACCTAAAGGTTAGGTCGAACAAAGAGAAGTTGCTGAGAACCTTAAAATATTTATAAGCCCGGGTGGTGAAATGGTATACACGTACGCTTGAGGTGCGTATGCCGTAAGGTGTGGAGGTTCAAGTCCTCTCCCGGGCACGTTACGAATTGATTCTTTACAGTCAAAAAGTAAGGACGCTTAGCTCAGTTGGTTAGAGCACCGCGTTTACATCGCGGGTGTCGGGGGTTCAAGTCCCTCAGCGTCCACAATTTTTTTATTAAGAGCTAACTCAATTATCATGTCTAAACCGAACTTCTCTAACATTGTTTTTCGTTCTCCGACTCTTGACGATGCTACTGAAATGAAATCGTATATCAATACGCTTTCAAGTGAAGAAACTTTTATTCGTCTGCAGGGCAGGCAGCTTTCATTAGCAGAAGAAAAAAAGTACCTAGAAGAAATGCTTGAAAAGATATCAAAGCAAACTGTCATTATTATCCAAGCATGGATGGGGCAAGAGCTAGTTGGCGCGGCTGATTTACGATTGCGCGGAGACACTGAGTCACACGTTGCTGATTTTGGTTTAACAGTAAAAAAATCTTATCGTGGTCAAGGTTTGGGGCGCGAACTAGCAAACAGAGTTATAAGTGAATCTAAAAAAATTAATGGATTAAAAATGATTGTCCTAAGTGTGTTTGCTGATAATCAAGTGGCGATCAATCTGTATCACAGCTTGGGATTTAAAGATTTTGGTAAGCTACCCAATGGATGCTTTAGGAAAAATCAGTATGTTGATCACGTTTATATGTACTTAGAGTTGTGATGTTGATGGGCGGATCTTTGTTGTACAATACAAAAGTTAATGCCAAGCTAGCCAAGTTGGTCACGGCGCATGTCTGAAAAACATGAAATCAAGGTTCGATTCCTTGGCTTGGCACAAGTTAACAGTCAGTTCGCGGG
>DAOOPX010000079.1:0-3664 GCA_035388465.1 Candidatus Woesebacteria bacterium | reverse complement strand
ACAAACTGCCTACTGCACGCCGAGCCGATTTCTCCTAGACATACCCCCAGTGCTACTTGAGAAAAATACATTACTGAAACCAACTCAAGATTACTCACACCTGACTCGCTCCAGCTTGCCTCTCAAAAAAAATATTGGTTTCCAAGAAGTTCGATTGGTGGCAGATGACGAGTGGTAAAGAACAGAATTACAGCTGCCACAAGCTTTGGATATTGCTATATAATCAATATCCAAGATGATTCGGGCGCTAAAACCAGAAGAACGTGATCGATACAACAGTGTGGTTACACACCCACTCCAATCGTGGGAGTGGGGAGAGTTTAGAGAAAAAACAGGATTGAAGATAGAAAGATTGGGCTTTTTTGAGGACGGCGTCCTCAAAAAAGCCCTACAACTCATTTTTCACCCCATTCCCGTCCTTGGCGGCACAGCCGGATATCTCCCCAAAGCCTTTGCTCCAGATGGGGATCAACTAGCTGCGATCAAGCAGCTAGGGGAAAAACACAACGCCACTTTCATTAAACTTGAACCAAATATTTACCAACCAGTCGGTAATAACGAGCCGGAAAGCGCACAATTTACGCAACTTGATCAATTTTTGCAAAAAAACGACGCAAAAATGGGCAGACCACTTTTTTCGCGTCATAGTTTTATTATTGATCTAACCCAAACTGAAGAAAACTTGTTCGCCAATCTCAGCTCCAAAGCCCGCTACAATGTTCGCCTGGGTATAAAAAAAGGGGTAAAAATTTATGAAGACAGTTCAGAACAAGGTTTAATTAAATATCTGGAAATCTTGGGTGAGACTACCAAGCGGCAACAATTCTATGCTCACGGACCAGCTTACTTCAAAACCATGTGGTCAATTCTCCAACCAAAAGGTATGCTCAAAATTTTTCACGCTTCTTATGAAGACCAGGTTTTGGTCTCATGGATCATGTTTGTATTCAATCAAGTTCTATATTATCCATACGGTGCTTCGCGCGATAGCTTTCGCGAGGTCATGCCCAGCAATGTAATGCTCTGGGAAATGATCAAGTTTGGTCAAAGTGTGGGTTGTAAACAATTTGACCTCTGGGGAGCACTCCCTCCCAATGCTGATGAAAAACACCCTTGGTTTGGCTTCCATCGCTTCAAACAAAGTTACGGCGGTCAGCACGTTGAGTTTCTTGGCTCTTACGATTACGTTCTTAATCCTTCTATGTACACAATTTTTCGAATAGTTGAAAAAATCCGCTGGAAAGTACTAAGATTGAAAGCAAAATTAAGATTTTAAAATAACATCGTTGATAAATTATTAATTGTGAGGAAAGGAATATTTATGCCAGAAACACGTTTCGGAAGAATCATGCTCAAGGTGGGGGGTGAGTCAATCCAAGGAGAGAAAGATTATGGAATTGATCATTCTGCTGCAATTGAAGTGGCTAATCAAATCAAACAAATTCATCAATTAGGGACGCAAATAGCGATCGTTATCGGTGGTGGCAACATTTTCCGAGGTGTGGCCGGTTCAAAATCAGGAATTGACCGGGCCACAGCTGACTACATGGGAATGCTGGGGACTGTAATTAATGGGCTAGCACTCCAAGACGCAATCGAGAAAGTTGGAGTGCCAACCAGATTGCAGTCAGCTTTGCTCATGCCGGCAGTGGCAGAGAGCTTCATCCGAAGACGAGCAATCAGACATATGGAAAAGGGGAGGGTAGTAATCCTGGCGGCTGGTACAGGAGTACCCTACGTGACCACCGATACTGGCGCTTCGCTTCATGCTCTGGAACTCGACTGCGATGTCTTGATGAAGGCTACCAAGGTAGACGGTGTTTACGAGCGAGATCCGAAAAAAGATCCGGGAGCTAAGCGTTATAAAACCCTTAATTTTAAAGACGCCATCTCGCTCGATGAAATTCAGATCATGGACACCTCGGCATTAGCCATGTGTCAGGAAAACGAATTATCACTCATGGTATTTGAGTTATTTAAACCAGGAAATCTAGTCAAGGCGATCACCGGACAGGACGTAGGGACTTACTTAAGTTCATCAGTTGAAACTCAATTAGCTTAGCAGCTCACCACGAACGTGGTAAACTGGAGAGAAGAGAGTAAAAAAGGAGAAAAAATGCCTGCCAATAGTGTTTTTGGAATCAATGGTTTTGGCCGCATTGGTCGAACCGCTTTTCGTGTTTGGTGGCTTTACCACCGTGATGAATTTCAACTGCGACTGATTAATACCTCTGGCTCAATGGAGATCGATGAGTGGGTACATTTGCTCAAATTTGATTCAAACTATGGTGTAATGACCGAAGCGATTGAGGTAACCAAACTCCAGAGTAAAGATCAGGTTAGCGACACCAACCCATTGCTTGGATTCATCAAGATTGGCGTACATCAAATTGGGGTCACCGCTCAGCGTGACCCCAAAAAAATCCCGTGGACTGAACACCAAGTAAAAACCGTAATTGAATCAACTGGAGCCTTCACCAAGACGGAAAAGGCTGCGTGGCATTTGGAAGCCGGAGCGGAAAAAGTAATTGTTTCCGCTCCGACCAAGGGTGAGGGCGGTGAGATGTACGTAATTGGCGTCAATCAAAATCAGCCCACTAAAAAAATTCGTTCTAACGCTTCGTGTACCACCAATTGCGTCGCTCCCGTAGCCCAAGTAATTTCAGATAAGTTTGGGGTGCTGAAGGCCATGATGACCACCGTTCACTCTTACACTGATGATCAAAATGTTCAGGATAATTCGCATAAAGACATGAGGCGCGCGCGCGCCGCCGCCGAAAACATCATCCCCACCAGTACTGGCGCCGCAACAGCTACTGCCAAAGTTATCCCAGAGTTAAAAGGAATTTTCGACGGGCTGGCCATTCGCGTACCCACTCCTGTCGGCTCTCTATCGGACATGACATTTCTACTCAAAAAAAACGTTACCATCGATGAGGTGAATCAGGCTCTAATCGATGCCAGCCTGGACCCACGCTATCAAGGAATCTTGGCTGTGACCAAACTACCAATTGTTTCCTCAGACGTGATTGGCAGACGTGAATCCAGTATTGTTGACCTGAGTTTAACTAATGTAGTTGGTGAAAATTTGGTCAAAATTATCAGTTGGTATGATAACGAGTGGGGATACTGCAATCGCTTGATTGAACAAATCGGGCTCTAAACTCTACGCCTGAGTGAAGAATCGCGGTTTAGACTGCTTCCTTAGTATTCATTAACTAAGGAGGAGTCATGACTGACAAACCCACCCAATACCACTCGTATAAAGATTTACAAGTTTGGCAAAAAAGTCTAGATTTTTGTGCCCAAGTCATCGATAGCGTTCAAGCTCTCAAAAGCAACGAGCGACAGTTGCTTGGAGAAGTATTGTTGAGTGCGTCATTTGCCGTACCCTCACTGATTGCTAATGGCTACTCATCTAGATCAAAAGTTACTTATATTGACAGTCTCAAGGCTGCGTTAAACCAACTTTCAGTGATTGAAACGGTCATGCTCTCAGCCCAAATGAGCCAGATTTCGCTCGGACTTGAGCTGGATACTGTCCAGCACATCAGGATAATGTTAGCCAAACTCACTTCAAGTTTGACTAACAAGGGTAAAGAACCAAAGGTCGAAGTAGCGGCAGAGGAATAACATAACCCATGCTGGCACGTGTTTACTCGGC
>DAOOPX010000078.1:0-3673 GCA_035388465.1 Candidatus Woesebacteria bacterium | reverse complement strand
CAGATTGGGATTTGCAAAAACTGTGGGAAACTAAATCATTTGAACAGTCCAAGATTGTGCGGGATGAAGCAGGCAACTTTTTGTATGACAAATTTGGCGATATTACCACCGACTCAACTGTCGGCAAACTCGCTGATGAGTACAACTGCGAAGACTTCACTACTCAACCAGAAGCTCAGCTTTTTTATGAGAAAGTGGGAGGAGTCGGCAATGACGTCAATCGCCTCGACGGCGATAAAGACGGCGAGGCGTGTGAGAGCTTACCTCAAAATTAGTTGATATATACTCTAGTTTAGTGATGTCCAGCGGCCTCTGCGGCGTCTGCATCAGCTTTGGTGGCATGGATGGTGCCGGTGGGATGGTTCGGTGGCGAGTAAATGGTATATAGCTTGAGTGTTTCAGTTTGCGAAGTGTTGATAACGTTGTGCTCAGCTCCTGCGGGTACAATGAAGGCATCATCTTCGTTGAAAGCGAATTTTTCACCGTTAATTACAAGTGTTCCTTCACCCTCTTCAACACGGAAAAATTGATCGGTGTCATGATGTACCTCAGAACCGATTTCTTCTTGAGGTAAAAGAGACATTATCACCAGCTGACTGTGTTGGCCGGTATAAAGAACTTGGCGAAAGTTATTATTTTCAGTTGTGGCATCCTCAATATTTTGTAAATAGCCTGTCATAAATCCTTTCACTTTAATATTAATGTAAACATATTAACAAACGTTATTGTATTTCATTGTAGCAAATTTGTAAGAGATGTGTGAGTAAACTTGCCGACAAACAGCCCGCCCGCCGATCTTCGGCGGGCGGGTGTGTTATTCGTGGGTCTGTTTTTGAAAAAGCTGATTATTTTGTTGGAGTATATGTGGCAACCAATGGATTCCGGATGCAGTAGAAGCATGAACCATAATCGAAAACTGGGAGTTGGTGTTGTGTGGCATTTAGTTTCCTTCCTTTGGTTAATTGATACTGTGCAAAAGTTTAACTCCATAACAAGCTAAAAGCTGTAAGCTAGATTACAGCTTTTAGAAACTTATGCAGAAGTTATCGAACCAAGAGAGACTCTTCCCAATCTTCCAACTCATAGGTATTAACTAACTCTTTTTCTCGGATAATTTGATAATTGCGGGCACGTTTGAGTATTAGTTTGGTTTTTTCTAACTCTTTGATAATAATACTGGTGGTTTCCCGAGTCACTCCTGAATACTCGGCGATGTTTTGGTGAGTGAGTGGCAAATGAATGTATTCTCCAGGACGGTAACTTGGTCCAAACTGTTTATTTAAGAGCAAAAGAGAAAGAACCACTTTTTGGGTAGCGGTTGCCTGGAGGAGAAAATTTGCTCTCATGGCCAAAGTGGATACCCCCTTAACTACGCGGCGAGTTAACTCTGAATAAACCTTGGGATACTGAGTTAGATACTCAATTAGCTCAGCAGTTGGGGAAACTAATAATTTCGCTTTTGAAACAGTTTCATAAAAGATTTGGGGATTCCTCAAATCAAATAAATGGTATAGAGGTAGAAGTGCGTTTGGCCTGAAGTAATTAAGAGTCAGAATCGAGCCGTTTTGCCAAGTTGAGTAAGAGCGAAGATAACCGCTTTTAATCCACCAAACTTGCTTCGTTCCAGCTTGATCAACTTCAACAATTTGATTTTTCAGATATAATTTGGAAGTTTTTTGAGTAAAAAAATTCTCAAGCAAACTATCGATCGGTTGAGACTGATTAGCTGAGCGTAGTGACATAGTGCCATTGTAACAAAGTAACCAGCCCCGCTGGTGGCGGGGCTGGAAAATATCTACACAACTAGATATGAATTATGGTGCAGGAACTGCAGATGAGACAGGATAAAATCTCAGCTTGAGCAGTTTCAAGCCATTGTTGTCGTAATCCCAGTAGTACCCTTGGAGAGCATCGTCAAAAAGAGGATATCTCTCAAGTGAGCCGTCCAAATCAAGGTCAGCATAGATATAAAGCAAAGACTTAGATACATCGGTAAATTTACCTTTACCAGCCTCTCTGACCTGGACTGTGCTATAGATAGAACAGATGTTCTCACCAGTGGTGCCGTCGATGGCACAAGTGGTCATTGAGGCGCTACCACCGGGCTTACCTTTTGCGACTGCCCAGACAGAGTATGTGGTGACTCCATCATTATCTGGATCTGGATTTGGCAGTGAGAATGATGCTTTACCATCAGTGCCACAGTAATCAATTACGGCGAATTCAGGTGCCTCAGTCAGACTAATGCTGGCTTTGCCTACCAATGGGACAAAAATCCTGCGGCCAGCACTAGTATCAGTTTCGGTATTGCAGTCTTTATCAACTTTACCAAGGATATTTAAGTTGTAGTGCGCTCCACTAGGTGCGCCATTACCAGTAATCCGGGGTGCTGTTTGAGCTGCTTGTGAGCGAATATCTTGAGTAGTTTGACGGTTAATTACAGCGTTGGCCACGAGTGCCAAGCCACCAATCATAAACACACTCACAGCTGTGAGGACGACCTTCATGTCATCCACTTTCATACTGCGTTTCTTCTTCATATTCTCCTTTGTACTATTACTTACTTCATAATAAGCCTATTTAAAAATCCCTGTCAAGCGTATTGCTGGTAGAATGTCAATTAAGTATGAGATTTCATCCATTGGTGATCGGCAGAGCTAACAAACTGCCGATCTTTAGTTCCAAAATTAACGCTGGCTTCCCTAGTCCGGCAGATGATTACGTGGACAAAAAAATTGATCTTAATCAATTGCTGATCGCTCATCCATCAGCTACTTATTTAGTCCAAGCTCAGGGGGATTCGATGATTGAAGCGGGGATTTTTTCGGGTGATTTATTGGTGGTGGACAAAGCCCTCAAACCTAGGGTGGGTGATATTGTGGTGGCTTATTACAACGGTGATTTTTTGGTTAAACGTTTGTGTAAGGGGGTAGGAAAAGAGCTGTGTCTGAGGGCGGAAAACGGCAGCTTCCGTTTTCCGCCGATCAAGCTGACCGAAGACGTGACGATTTGGGGGGTGGTGGCCGGCGTGGTCCGTCAGACCCGCCGACCACACTCATAACCTTGCTCGTTTTTCTCACTTATCAATCGCGATAAACCCGTTAGAATTGGTTTGTGCACACCACAGTTT
Organism: Candidatus Woesebacteria bacterium; assembly: GCA_035388465.1. Classification (GTDB taxonomy): domain Bacteria; phylum Patescibacteriota; class Microgenomatia; order UBA1400; family PJMF01; genus DAOOPX01. The sequence continues at coordinate 543 of DAOOPX010000078.1, read as the reverse complement.
TTGCCCTAGTTGATTGTAATAATTTTTACGTCTCGTGCGAACGGGTGTTTAATCCTAGGCTCGAAGGTCAACCGGTGGTAGTGCTGTCTAACAACGACGGTTGTGTGGTGTCGCGCTCTAACGAGGCGAAAGCCTTGGGTATACCCATGGGCGCGCCGCTATTTAAGATTAAAGAGTTGGTCGATCGCCACCAAGTAATTGTTTACTCGTCAAATTATGAGTTGTACGCCGACATGTCGGAGCGGGTGATGGCTTGTTTGGCCGAGTTTGCCAGTGAGATTGAGTATTACTCAATTGATGAGGCTTTTCTCAATCTAGATTATCGCGACGGTGATTACCAGAGTTGGGGTCACAAAATTCGCCAGAAAATCAAGCAGTACACCGGTATTCCAGTTTCAGTCGGTGTGGCTCCAACTAAAACGTTGGCAAAATTGGCGAACGAACTAGCGAAAAAAATTCCAGCCAATCAGGGTGTGCTGAGTTTGATGAAATTTCAGCAGCCCGCTCTTCACACAATCTTACGTCAGTTCCCGGTGGGTGAGC
>DAOOPX010000077.1:0-3717 GCA_035388465.1 Candidatus Woesebacteria bacterium | reverse complement strand
CTTGAACTTTGACCTGCGATCAAGAAGCCACCAGCTTCAGCTGGTGGTATTCACTCAAGTATACTTTCTACGGAGTCTGAGGTGATCGAACTTTTGCTATACTTCTTTCATGTCCACTTTTTATTTAGTTCGCCATGGTTTAAGAGTAAGTAGAGATGAGGATACCGTTTTAAGTGATGTGGGAGTTAGACAAGCTAAACTGACCGGTGAATATCTAAAGTCAAAAAATATTCAGCACATTTTTGTCAGCCCTGTGAAACGCACACAGCACACCGCAGAAATTATCAATAGCTATCTCCAAGTACCACAATCAACTGACTCACGGTTAAAAGAGCGGATGGAATATGAGCCAATGCATGGAAGCTTCGATGATTTTTTAAAGGAATGGGATAAAACGATGGCTAATCGTACGTATCAGCCATCTTACGGAGACTCAGCAATCCTCGCAGGTAATCGAATCATAAGTCTATTTGAAGAATTGGAAGATGACAAAAACTACGTTTGTATTTCACACGGCGGAACTATTGGTGATGTGGTAAGAAATCTGTTTTCAGAGAATATGTATACGCTCACGGCCGACCCTTCGAAACCATTGAAATGGTTGGACATTCCAGAAGCATCAGTTACAGAGATTCAGAAAATTGGGGGTATTTACACTTTGAAAATGGTTGGAAATATATCGCACTTAGTTTCTCATGATTAATTCAGTTTGTGTTTCGACCTGATCGGGGAGCCAATCAAAATGTTAAATATTTATGAGAAATATTTTTAAATTTCACTCTCTTGATTCCCATACTTGTTTCCCGAAAATGAATTCATTTTTACCAAAAAGTTTCAAACACTTTGTTTTTTGATTTTTCTCCTTTAACCAAAATTATTTGCGATTTCTTAACCTTCAAAAAATTAGCCAATGACTCAATAACAGCTTTATTGGCTTTTCCTTCTATTGGTGGTGCGTCTACGTAAATATGAATCATTGCATTTAGATCTTTTTCTACTCTTGGATTCTTGGAATTTGGATGAACTACCACTGCGATCTTCATAATTCACCGATGGTAAGTTATTTTAACAGAAGATTTTCAAGTCTCGTGTTAACTCCGATTTATGGAGCATAGAGTCCTATAACATTGATATTTCTCCCATTTCCGTGTACAATCCCCCACATTCATTCATCTATTTACAACTATGACTCATGAAACTTTTCGTTCTCAATGGGAGCAAGGCAGCAATACCCTTCGTCAATTTAAAGAAGGAATTGAAGCCACTCGTGATCATTTTCAAATCCCATTCACACATGCATACCGTTCTATAGTTAAAACAGAGCTTGGGACCGGATCCATCCTCGCCCTCGGAATCGGCACCGGACAAGTAGAATCAATGGCTGGGATTGAGCCCGCACGAATTGTGGGAATAGATGCAACTCGACAGTTACTGAGGCAAGCGGAAATACGACTACCTGGAGCTCAATTGCATAGTGGTACCTTTGCAGAAGTTTTACCCACTTTGGACCAACGATATCCCGTAGCCTTTGCATCAGAAGCGCTTGATTGTATCGATCCTACTGAGTTAGTTGATCAGCTCGGGCTGATTCGACAACGAGCTGACAAGCTAGTTGCTGTTCAAGCATTTTTACCGGATGCTGAATTTTATGCTTTTTATAATCCAATTCCTGGCATTGGCTCTCACGGTGGACCAGGAATAGAGGGGTGGAGTGAGCAACAGCAGCAATCTGTTGCCCAAAGATTAGTCCAATTAGGTATTTCTCACGACCTTGGTCATCCAATGGAGATGATTGATGATGTGCAGACAATGGTGGAAAGAGATTTGGGTGTGGTCTTACGTGAGCGATATGCTCAATTACTTAGGGAAATGAATATCAGAATTAAACCCAAAGGTGTGGCCGAAATGTAAGGTAGTCATGCGGCAGTACAACTCCATCGTTTTTTCGAGGAGCAGCTATTTGGCTTAGCCAGCCTGCGAGATGTATATTACCCCTCTTTCCCAACTCCTAGAGCTACTGCAACATATGCTGTTGTCCATACAATTCATAGATTTGCACAACTTTTGTATAGTTCTGTGCAAATGGAATATTACTTAACCCTGCTTACTGACGCATGTCTTGCAGCTGGATTTACTGATGTGAGTCGGCGGACAATTGCCGCGTCAACACTAGGCATAGTTACAGATCAACAGCTAGGTAATGATATCAATCGATCACTGGCACTGATTAGAGCAGCTCAGGTGTCTCCAAGAAGGTTGGGTAAAATTGGCAGTGGTGCTTTTGTCAATGGCGCCACCCTGACCTTTCTGGAACCAGTAATCGAACCATTTAATGACGTGAGACTGCAATGTGTGATTGCTCAATAGATTGACAAAAACAGGCAATTTCGAGGTTGTTTAGGTTTCAAAAACTAGAAATTGGGCGATTATCAGCAAATATTTGACTCAGACTGTTATACTAAGCTCTAGTAGCATTAGTAGAGAGATATCACCATGACTAAAGAACAACGCAGAGGCGAAAGCTAAGATGGACCGAGACATGCTGATTATGATAGAAATCTAGGATTTGATCGAAGAGAAGCAGCTATTAGAGCCACTAACGAAAAGTTTGGGGTAACTGTGGGCAATGCTACACTTAACGAGTACACCAGTGAACAAGCAAGTTATTTCGCTCAGCAGCTTTATAGTGATCCAACGATTGTTCGGGCAAAAATTACAGCTGAAAGAAACCTTGATAATGGTTTTAATGAGTTCTACATTGAGGCGTGGGTAAAATAATTTAGAATCACATCGTTAATGATAACCTTTGGCTGAAAAATATCGTGATCACCATCTCCGCGCTCTACCCTTGACAAAAAGTAATTTATAAGTCACACTGTCAACGTGCCTAAAACGGTAATTCTAGACGCCAGAGCTGAAAAAGAAATCAGCAAGTTTCCCAAAAGCGTTAGGATCAAACTTTGGGCATACATTGACGAGTTGAAAGTAAAAGGAGTACTCAAAGAGCCATTTGCCAAGAAAATCAAATCAAAACCAGAACTGTTTGAAATTAGAATAAAGCATCAAGGCGCATGGCGGGTGCTTTATGCTTACTTAGATAAGTTAGAAATAATTTTGCTATCAGGCTTTCAAAAGAAAACTCAAAAAACACCAGTGAAAGAAATCGATAAAGCAATTAAAAGGTTAGATCAGTATTTAGCGTAAAAAGGAGAACTATGAAAAAAATCAGACCTCAAACTGAACCACTCAACAATCTTGTTGCCGACTTTACCAAAGAAGATTGGCAGGAGGTAGAAAAAGAAAAAAAGTACTACAACTTGGTGGTGCAACTAAGAGAGCTTCGGCAAAAAGTGGGCATGACGCAGCAGCAGCTGGCAGATAAAGCGGCATTACCCAGGGCCACTATCGTTAGGGTTGAGTCGGGTAGGAGAAATGCCACTTTAGAAACGCTGATGAGTATGGCTGGTGCGATGGGAAGAGATTTGGTGGTTGGGTTGAGGTAGGTAGTCTTGTCAAAATCATCTGTGTAAGCTCATGAGCGGGGAGCCAAAAAAAAGAAATTATTGACCCACTCCCCAGACCGTGTACGGACCTGTGGGGGGAGCAAAAAATATTTCAAAGAAATATAACGACAGCTATGTTGGCGACCGACGCGCGAGTTGTTGAATAAGTCGCGATACATATTGCACTTTTGAAAGGTGTGATATGGTCTCAGAT
>DAOOPX010000076.1:0-3748 GCA_035388465.1 Candidatus Woesebacteria bacterium | reverse complement strand
GTGGTAGATTATACCCTACTTTCCGTTAAAATTCACCATTGTTTTACTCAAATGAAACACCAATTATTTTGTCACCTTCGCTCTCAAAGGCAAAGTTAATTTCGCCATCTGCTTGAAAACTGGGTTGGGGAGTAATTTTGTTGATCCCTCGATCTTTTGGAAAGGAAAAAAAGACTTGATATCCATCGCTCTCTCTTCCGGATTGGAGTTGATTGTTTAGCATGTAACTTACCGAGTCCACCCAGGTAAAATTAACAAAATAACTTAGCTCAACCTCGGTTTTTTGCCCAACCGGCACCTCAATAATGCTGGCCACCACCGACTTGTCGTGCTCAGAGTAAAGTCTGACACCATCACCCACAATCGAACGACCATTGACCAATAGATCGCCAAAATAAGCTTCTTTAGGCAGATACCACCTAACATAAGCTTTATATGGTCCACTTGGCCACAAGTTGGTGGTGGCGATATTTTCCCAAGAAACCTTCCTAATTCGGTTTACTCGATCTGACTCAAGGGCAATTGAGTCTTCGATTTTGCTTTTAACAAGCTGATTAACTCGATTTATTCCCACATTTGCTTCGACTTGATAAATGTAATCACCCACGCAGTTGTTGGTTGTAAATTGTGACAAACAACCCGTGGGAACGATGGCCCCAGACCACCCAACTGCAGCCACAGTTTGTTCCAACTCAGGATTTTTTATCCACACCTGAGTGCTCCCACTATCAAGTTGATTAACAACTTTTGTTAACAAATCAGCAAACCCCTGCGGGGTTTGAGAAAAAGATTTTTCAATGATTCCCGCCAGTAGAGCAGAGGAGAAGTTTTGCAGCTCTACCACGCCCTTTTCTGAATAAAAAGCCTGCTTGTCGACCAGATTGTCTTGATTAATTTTTTCATTTAACGAACTCAACTCGGCCCCATCAAGCTCATCCAAAAGTTCCTCCAGACTCTGGTTGGTTAATCCAATTACACCATCTGGAGCAAAGCCAACAGCTTTCTCAATAAACCAGGCAATGGTTTTTGCCGTAGTGGGATAATCCGCACCCCAATTGCTGTCGTGAAAAAACCAATTTTTTTCATTTAGTAACTGCTCTAACTCTGGTGGGGGAGAAACATTACCACCCACCATTCGACTTAATTCATGACTTGGCCAACTCAAAAAAGAAATAATCTGCCCATCTTTTATCCTTATTACCGCCGCGGCACTAATAAAGCCTCCTCCAGGACGCAATTCTGCCGAGTCCTGAAACAGTAAAATGTAGTTTTTTTGTCCTGTAAAGCCCAGTAGTTCAGACAGGTGGGGGTAAAACAACTGAAACAAGCTGTTGGATTTTTTTCTACTTTCAATGTCCTTAATAAAACCGTCGTACACAATTGATTCTTCAGAAAAAAATCCCAACTGATCAAGACTGAGCGAGAGCTCGTCTTCTATACCACCTAACTCAGACTCGACCCGATTTAACTCTTCTGTTAATTGAAAGAAGTCATCTTGGTTTTGGGTCAATATATACTGCCAAACCAACTCCTGTTTGGCCCGATGTTGAGTGAGCAGGTCCAAATACTCACCCAACTGAATTAACCCCGTATTTAACAGCTCTGCTTGGTCCAAAATGGGGTGAGAAACAAGGTTGCCCCAGCTATTTATTACCCCAGCCATTTGCTGATTTTTATTCGACAAGTCGTCCCACACACTCGACTCAACTTGTTTTTGAACCAGGGCGTTGGTGGTGGCTTTTTTTGCTTCGGCATAAAAAGCCTGATAGGAGAAATAAAACTTGCCTGCCAAAAACATTATATAAACAGCTACCAGAGCACTAATTACACCACCGGCAAAAAAGATTTTTTGGCTGGTGTTTTTTTTTGAGAACTTCTTTTCTGCCTGGACAACTGTGTTAATAAATCCTTTCTTTTGTTTTGTGCGCGAAGACGAGAAGATTTTATGTAAGTTTGGTTCAAACCCAATATTTTTTTTCCCAAGTGATGCTTTCTGTCCTTCCTCTAGTTTATTTTTCAACCCACTCTGATCAAGGAGGACGGCGGTTTTGAAAAAACCGCCGTCATACAATCTCGAGTAACTCAACTTACCATCTTTTTTACCAATCGTGAGTACGTTGCTATCAAGTTCTAAATCATTAATTAACTCAATGATCAAGCGGGTGGGGGCGAGCGTTTTCTGATAAAGTTGCTGATAAATGTTAATCAGGTGCCTAACCACATAATTAACACCTTGTGCTTGTGAGCGAACAATAATGTTTTCAGCTCGATGGGGTTGCTTGACAAAGTCTACAACTACTTGAGAAAAATCTTCTTCAAAAATTATAGAAAGGGTTTGGTTGGCCGGGGTTATGTCAAACACAACCCCGGCCCCACTTTGCGAAAACAACAGGTGGGGTAGGGAAGTAGGCAATCCTACCAAACTCAAACCATCAAAAAAAACCAATCTTGCTGAAGAGAATCGGTTGACGGTTTGAGTAATTCCACGTTTTTGTTGGGATAGTAGTTTCTTCCAAACCCCTAAGACCCGGTGTTCTTGATCGCTCTGCTCAGTTTTAAACCCCACCAGAAGAGGTAAAAACACTACCACCTTAACTCTCGTAAGGACTAAGTTTTGGATTTTTGTCCCAATCTCAGCATAATCCACGGGGTTGATAAAAAACACAACCTTGTACCAGACTTGTTCGGTGATTTTGTTATTGATGTCTTGTTGCCAGTCAACAAAATCCGAGCCAATTCCATTACCCAGGTGGGTTTGAATCAATACTTGAGTTTGGTGAGGAAAACCAACAAACAAGACCACTGGTTGGGTTGGGGTGGGGGCAGTTTTCATATTATCACCACCCCAATCTTAGACTGAGTGGGGTAGTTGATCAAGAGCTTGATTGACTAGCGCATCTGCAGCGTGATTTTCTTCCCTAGGAATATGTTTAATTTGATAAACAAAGCCGCGCTCTTTTAGCAATTTTAATTTTGTTGCACACAGGGTTGCTATCTTCTTGAGCTCCAAGTCCTTAATTTTCCACAAACCATTGATCTGATTAACCACCAATAAAGAATCAAGTGACCACTCTAACTCAACTGGTTGAACAAACTGTTTTTCCACCCAATTGAGTGAGTGGAGAAAAGCTTTATACTCAGCAATGTTGTTGGTGGCAATACCAATGTACCCAGAGTGAGAGTAGGTGGGTTGTTGGTCTACAACAACCCACACCCCTATTGCTGAATTACCAGGATTTCCCCTTGAGCCCCCATCAGTAAAAATTTGTACTAATTTGGGCATTAACTAAGCCTTTGACTTGAGTTGAATAACCACCCGACGACCCACACCTTCACCAACCGAGTAGCTCTCAAGAGAGCTGTAATTTGGGTCTTCAGACATTGTTTTGTGGACAACAAATCGCTCACTAGGAGAAAGATATTGATTGATCATAGATGGCTCTCCAGAGCTTTGAACAACTGTCGCAATCGAACGAACCATTTCGATAATTTTCTTACTTCGTTTGTCGCGGTACTCATTAATATCGATGTACAGTTTTTTATCAGGATGGTCTTGACCAAAGATTACACGGAGCACCCTCTGAATAGCATCAATTCCGGTTGCGCGCGAGCCCAAAACCAAACCCGCTTCTTCTTCACCCACGCTCAGCTTAAAAACCATCTCTGATTCGTTTTCAACCACTTCCATAGAGAGAATCTCGAATCCCAATTGTTCAAACAATTGTTCAATAAACTTAGTTGGTTTCAT
>DAOOPX010000075.1:0-3882 GCA_035388465.1 Candidatus Woesebacteria bacterium | reverse complement strand
TAATACTTAAGGAAACTGCTGTACTTGCCATGATTCTACTGATTCGTCCCAGCTTACCAGGACTCTTTCTGCTGGAGCTCGATCGGTTGGAGAAGCAATAAAATGAAAACGGCCAACTTGCTCACCGTAGCGTAAACCAATGTGATCAGGCAGCTGCCGAGTATTATTGGCTAAGAAATCGACGGGGTTAACGGGTAAATACCAAGCTAACAAAATGTACTGATAACCGCCAGAGTCGACGATCGCCACTGGCTGCACAGGGAACTCTGATTCAACTTGAGCAAGGACTTGTTTAAAGTCCGATTGAAAAATCAGCTGCGAAAGCTTGGGATAAGCCAAAAAATAGTGAAATGTATAGTAACCCAGATTAAAGACTAATAAAATTAACATTAAGCTGATTAAAGATGTGCGGTTTTTGTGCCGCCACAAAAACCGCACCGCAAATACACACAGCAACCAGAAAAACAGTAAACTCCGCGTTGCATGCGGCGCATCGACCGTCACCACTGCGGGGAAAAGTGACACAAACAATAAATACAACCAAACATACTGTTGGTGAAACTGTTCAAGCAACGTGTTTAACTTAATTTTAGCTTGAAATAACTGGTAAGTACTACGGATTAAATTAATTATTAAAACAAAAGATTCTAAGGTTGCGAGCAGATACACGACAGTAAATATGTGTCCAAATCCAGGTAAAGAATGCCAGGGATGTGCGCCACCACGAAACACCACGAATTCTGGAGAGAAACTTTGCACAAAGTTTCTTGCCACTCGTCCAAACAGGTAACTATATCTATTCCCCAAGATGCTCTGCCAAGGTTCACTCAGCTGAGTACGAAACTCCAGCCATTCAGCTCTTACGGTAGGATCGGTAAAAATCGTAATGCCCGATTTTTGTGACCAAACTGAGCTAAGCAACAAGAATGAAATACCAACCAACGTAAATATGACGGTGGTAACAATAGCCGAGTGCTTAAGCTGCTTGCTTTGGACTAACAGGGGCAAAATTAAAGCTAGACAAGGAATTAATATTAGTGGAGTGTTATAGGTAAATATTGAGGAAAATAGTAAGACAAAACCAAGCATCAACCGCCAAGTGTAGTGTCGCTGATTGAGTGCTGAGTAGATCAAGTAACCAGCAGTAATTAGGTAAAATACTGCCACGTTTGCTTCCCAAGCAGATCGAGAAAACCAGATGAAAACTGGGCTGGTAGCCACTAACACAGCTAGAATTACACCAAATTTATGATTGAAAAGCCGGCGACCGATTTGCCAAGAAATGGCTACCAGCCCCACACCAGCTAGTAAGCTCGGCAACCGCACTACCCAATCTGCTTTGGGTAGAATACTAAATAAGCCAACCAGCAACGTGGGATAACCGATTAATTTGTAATCACCGAAAGAAGCTGGGGCGAGCGGCCAGCGCTCGCCCCACTCGTCCCTGCCAGTTTCAAGTACTGACCAAGCGGTATATCCGAGAGCCGCTTCATCACGATTGAGTGACGCTGGTAATTGCCCAAACCGATAAAATCTAGCAAAAACACTCGTGAGCAAGAGGATCAGAATTAGAAGTAAATCAACCGCTTTAATCTTTGGCATTACTTTGTGTGATTAATACAAATTGAACATTACCCACACCATCTTCAATCATCTCTACTTTCTCAATCGAGTCACCTAGTGTCGAGCGAAACTCACTCAGCGAACTCCCATCAATGACAAACAGATTCACAGTGTTTTGATACTCAGTTGGAACACCACTGAAAGTATTAAAGTAGACGTTTCCGATCTGGGAAAAATGATAATTATTTACTGAAGAGTTAAGTGGTAATTCTGCTAATGAGAGTTGGGAATTGGCTAATACCCAAAGAAAATAGCGTTGGTCAACTAGCTCAACGAAAACATGATCGAACTGATTTCGCCGAGTATTAATTACTTCTGCCAACTCCGAAAATCCCGCTTGCCAAGCTGTGGCTGAAACCTGGGGATAGACATGAGTTGTGAAGTTCCAAAATTGAATAAACTGAAACAACCAAGTTAAAATTAAAACAGTTAAAACAATTCTTTTAAATCGATACTTGAGCATGATCAGTTGAAACAAGCCGTAAGTGATAATCAGGGATAGCGGAATCAAGGCATTGAGAGAACGCAAGGCATGTGGTACTTCCAGCGCAACACTGGCTGGCAGCAGCGCTGCCAGCCACCAAATCACCAGCACTAAGCCAAATTTATACTGGGGCGTGAAGACTAGCGAAATCAAACCAATGAACAATAAGGGCAAGAATGCCAATGGGAATAAGCCTACTATCCCAGTGCCGTGACGCAAATTTGGATCGCCACTCAAGAACATAAAATCCAGACTCAGGTTTTCTGAGTAATTTTGAAGGAGTTGCTTTAAGCTAATAGTGTAATGATGAAAAAACAACCGATCGATAATACTGGAAGACGACAGACTTCGATAAAGATTTGCCTGATTTACTGCCTGAGATTGATCTAGTACTGATGGCGCACTGAGTCTGAATTGTTGGCTTGCTGAATAAAGTGGTGAACTCCTCATCACCAGCAAGCCAGCCCCAAATATGAGCAAACTAAACAAAGTGAATATCGTCATCTTTCCTTGTTTTAACGATTGCTTTGAAACAATTAACCACACACCAGCAACCAACACTACTGGCCAGACAAACCGAGTAGAAAAGTAGGTAAACAAACCAAGTACTCCAAACAATCCAGTTAAAATCAAGTTGCCAGCGCGACGACGCGCTATCAAAATTAAATAAAATGATAAACCCAACCACAGTTGGCCGAGATGTGCTTCAAAACCCACCCGAGAAAAATGAATCGACCAAAAAGAAACGGCCGAAACGAACATGCCTAGGAGTTGCACGATTCGTTTTTCATTTGTTGAAACGTCAGACTTCTTGAGTTTGAGTACTTCCCCTGCGATCAATCCTACGATTAACACTGTTAATATCCCAGCCAATGCCGATGGCATACGTACTGCAAGGGCAGTAGGTCCAAACACCGACACACTCAAGGTAACCAACCACAGATAAACTGGTAGCTTGTAATCACCATACGAGGGGTAAATCGCCTGCAGCCAATAATTACCATGGACATCTCGCCCAGTGTCAATCAGTGACCGGGCGTCCATCAGCATCGCTGTTTCATCCCAATAAGTCCCTGCTGGGATTTGTCCGAGGCGGTAAAACCGGACAAATCCCGCAAATATCATTATTAGGAAAAAAAATAAGATAAATCCACGTTGACTCATCATTAATTAACTCCCACTTGCCAGATAGTTTCTCCCAGCGGATCTTCCACACTATCTAGCTCACTTTGAGCGGTTCTAGATAATTGCTGAGCAAACCTGGGACTGCTCGCTAAAATAAATTGGCCATCACTTTCCACTTGATCAACCCGATCAATGAACGAAATATTTTGCCACTGGAGAAACTCGCCTTGATCTTTAACAACAGTTGGAGCGGCCAACTGCACCAAACGCGGATTAGTCTGGGTATAAAACCAATAATACATAGCTGGTCGCCCTTGTTCTCGAGTAATATAAATTGGCAGCTGCGGATTCTCTGATCTCAATTTTTCAGCAGTCTCCACCATTTCTTCATATCCGTACTGCCAGTGTTGAGCAGCAAGTTTGGGGTAAACTGCGGTGTAAAACCGCCAAAACCAAATCGTTTCAAGCATATAAAACCCGAAGAATCCCAGCAAAATCGAGTTAAACAGTAAATGCTTAAATTTGAACTGGCGCAAGATTAGGGACAAGTAGTAAACACCGAGTGTTGCAACAATTAACCAAGCAGAAATACCAGATAAAATCCGCAATGCGTGTGGCGCACCAGTGGCAATACTGGCAGGCAACAAGCT
>DAOOPX010000074.1:0-3906 GCA_035388465.1 Candidatus Woesebacteria bacterium | reverse complement strand
TTAGTTGACTTCAGTCTCACTAAATCTATGGACTTCAGTCCATAGTGGTTCAATCAGTGGCAATGAAACTGGAAACGATCGTAATAATTCTAACTGGTGTGATGGGGGTTATGACATCGCTGCTGATCGTGAATCTGATTACAGCGGATCAGCGACCCCAAATTACTAGCGTTATGCAATTGGCACAACCAGTGCCCACCTCACTGCCCTCGCCCACCCCAACTCCTGTTTGTGCCAACTTACTTTTTGGTGGCGATCTAATGTTCGATCGCCACATCAGAGAAAAAGCGCAGGCGCGCGGCAGTTACGACTTTATTCTGGCGGGAGTTGAAGACCTATTGTTTCGTGCTGACGGAATTATTGCCAATTTGGAAGGACCAGTAACTGATTTTCCTTCACGAAGTGTCGGCAGTGCCGTGGGCTCAACCAATAATTACTTTTTTACCTTTGACCCGTTAGTTCTTGATAATTTAAGACAATGGCCGTTTGTATTAAGCTTGGGCAACAATCACATGCTTAATTTTGGTCAGAATGGTTTAGAGCAGACTTATCAAAACTTAAACGAAAAAGAGTTAAATTATTTTGGTTATGTCCAACCCGACCAAGTATCACCAAGTTATATAGTTCACAAATTTAATGACATTAACGTTGGCTTAGTGAACTACAACCAGTTTGTGACTGGCGGGGAGGAAAGAGCGATCAGTGATCTCAAAACTGTTCGTCCTTTAGTCGAAATTGTGATCGTTTATGCGCACTGGGGTAATGAGTACGTGCCAGAAAATCAGGTGCAACGCCAATTAGCACAGGAGTTTATTGATCTGGGCGCCGACCTGGTGGTCGGCGCCCACCCTCACGTAGTCCAAGGAAGCGAAGTTTATCAAGGTAAACAAATTTACTACTCCCTCGGTAACTTTGTCTTTGACCAGTATTTCCAACCCGAAGTCCAGCAGGGCTTACTGGTTGAGGCTCGGCTGTGTCGCAACACAGCCGAAGGATTCACTTGGCAGTTCACCGAGCATCCGACCAAAATCCTCAGAACTGGAGAAACAGTATTAGCTGAATCGCTTAACCAATAACGATCAAAACTGGAAAAATTTTGTTTTTGAATTTGTGCCTCGGGAGGGAATCGAACCCACACAATATTGCTATTATCAGATTTTAAGTCTGACGCGTCTACCAGTTCCGCCACCGAGGCTTAATTTAATCACTCGAATTATAACCCACTTTGGATAAAGTTAAATCAAGATATTTGGTCTGACAAATATATTAATTACCAGTAGAATAAACTGTCTGATATGAAAATCATGTCCAAAACAATGCTAGTGTTGATGTTGGTTATGGTGGTGAATGCCCTGAGTTACGGGATGATCATTCCGTTGCTTTATCCATATGCCAGTAGATTTGGCATTGACGCTGGAAGTTTAGGATTGCTGTTAGCTTCCTACTCATTTTTTCAGTTGGCTGCAACCCCGATCATAGGCAGGTTGTCGGACAAGTATGGTCGCAAGCCGTTGCTTTTGCTTTGTTTATTCGGCACCAGTCTGAGTCTGGCGCTTTTTGCAGGAGCCCAGAATATTTGGATGCTGTTTATTTCCCGCGCTTTAGACGGAATAACTGGTGGGAACAACTCGGTGGCTCAAGCGATGGTCGCAGATACGGTAGAGCCGAAAAATCGCCCCAAAGCGTTTGGACTACTCGGAGCCGCTTTTGGCTTTGGCTTTTTAGTGGGTCCGGCTGTAGGAGGTTTGCTCAGCAGCGTTAATTTGACCTTTCCCTTCTGGTTTGCTTCAGGTTTAGCACTAGTAGGAACAGTGTTGGGATTGTTGTTTTTACCTGAAACTAACCACTTAATCGTCAAGAAAACAACAAAAAACGCCAAAGATTTGCCAATGAACTTAATCGATTGGCGTTTGTTGATTAACGTACTCAGATTACCGACTGTTGGTCTATTAATAATCGTCGCCTTACTTTTTTCGATTGGGCAAAACATGTTCATAATCGGGATTCAATTAGTGACCGTGGACGTGCTGCACTTAAGTACTCTCGCAATAGGTAGTATTTACGCTGCAAATGGATTAATGAATATTTTGAGTCAAACAATTGGAATAAAATTTTTACTTAGATATGTTACATCGTCTGAAATTGTCTCTTTTGGTTTATTATTTTCTGTTGTTTTCCAATTATTATTGGGTGTATTTATTTTGCCGGTTTGGTTTTTGGTAATCCTATTTTCTTATACGTTTGTTCCACCACTTTTTCCAATTCTCAGCAGTCTTATTTCCACCAAAACCAAACCGGCCGATCAGGGTTTAATTCTTGGTGTGAGTCAATCCTACATTTCGTTGGGTAATATCATTGGTCCGATTGTGGCTGGTTACATAGGCTCATATTACAAGCCTCTAATGTTTTTCACCGCTGGGGCTGTGTTTCTTTTTGCCAGAGCAATATACAGCCGCACTCAAAATAATTAGTTGCAACTCGTAATTTTTAAGACGAATAGCAACCCAATAACTAAACATCCTCAATTTATAATAATTTTTCTTTACATAAAATCGTATGTATGATTTTATGTAAAGAAATTATTGGTTAAAAGAGCATAAGCAAGCTTAGTTACCTATGTAAGCGAAGGTAAAAATATTTGATTCTTAATACAATAATTGAATATCAATCGCGAAAATCCTATCAAGAGTTATGGTAATACCGCTGCGAGCAACCACAATGGAAATGATAAAAGAATTATTACTCCAATTGTTCCCAACTTATTTCTTTTTAATATTATCCAAGATCCTATTATTCCCAATAGATCTAGAGGAAAAGTGACGTAATTACAATACGACCTACACCAAACGTGAGAACGATGAAAAATATTTGTAAAGCCATTATGAATCTCCAGAGTTTGCAACACATCTCTCAGTAGATGATAAAGAGAAAAAATTAAAATCGATAAAAAGACAAACTTTGAAAAAGGCTTCATCAATATATTTATTAAAAAATGTCAGTAATATTTGGAGCGGGTGAAGGGAGTCGAACCCTCGTCACCAGTTTGGAAAACTGGAGCTCTGACCGTTGAGCTACACCCGCAGGGCGTTGGAGTTCAAGTTGTTAAGATAGCCGATTGTAGCAAATAATTGGCTAAAAATCAGCAATGGACTATTGAATTAATAAATATTTGCTATACTTATTTTTGAGATGAGTTTAAGCCTGCTGATTTTTCTGTTGTCTTTTGGTGGAGTGTGGTTTGGGTCGGGGTTGGCGATCCGCTCAATCCAGCGGATCGCCCATGGTTTAAGAATCTCTTCTTTCGCCGTTTCATTTCTGGTTCTTGGTTTTTTTACCTCACTTGGTGAATTATCAGTGGGTGTCAATGCAGTGCTGAATGACGATCCAGAAATTTTTGTTGGTAATCTGATTGGGGCCACGATTGTGATTTTTATGCTGATCATTCCCCTTCTGGCAATCACTGGAAAAAAAGTAGCTGTGACGAATGCTTTGCGCGGGAGGCGGATTCTATTCCCATTAATTGCCGCCTCAATTCCAGTGTTGGTGTCACTCAATGGTAAAGTAGATTGGTTAGATGGTGTACTTGCTCTTTCTGCCTTCATTCTTTCAAGCGTAATGACTCAAACAAAGCAGAATCTACTGGAAAAAGCGTCCAACTTTCTCAAACATAAACGCTTCAGCTTGCGCATTGAACTACTGAAAGTCTTAATTGGAGTACTGGCGGTATTTGGTGCTAGTCACCTGATAGTCCAAGAAACGCTGATACTTTCTGAGTTATTCAATCTCTCGCCGTTTTTCATCAGTTTACTCTTCATTGCTTTAGGCACAAATTTACCTGAGTTGTCTTTAGTCATTCGGTCATTATTCATGCGGGACAAACAAGTGGCATTTGGCAATTATCTGGGA
>DAOOPX010000073.1:0-4137 GCA_035388465.1 Candidatus Woesebacteria bacterium | reverse complement strand
GACCTGCTTTCACGAACTTACCTTTCCATTCCGGAAAGTATCGTGCCTAAAACACTTAAGATGGATAATTGTCAAGATTTTTACTTTTTTGACTTAAATAATCTATCGTATTCACTTACTTTAGCGGTGTAATCTCCCCAATTTTCAGGGGGTAATTCTGACAAACTTACTATCATTGGTACTTCAGATACGGGACACGAAATTTGCTGAGCAATTTCACTTGCTCTAGTATATGGAATTGGTTTACCCAAATGGATTGCAAGTTGGAAGAATTTAAAAATATTAGGTTTAGGCTTCCCTGTTGGCCAAAATTCATGCGCATCTTTAAGATATATCTGAACTAGATATAAATTGTCTGGATTTTTTTTAAATATTTTTTCATCAATAAATTCTGTAATTGATTCAGGCGCCCTTCTCGCACCAATTTCAGGAGATCTAGTTCCTTGGGGAAATATCCCCAAAACTGCTCCTCGCTTAAAGCGACGTATGATATCAAGCCAAGCAGATGTGTTTTGCCTACGATCTGGCTCAGTTTCATCCTGGACCTGAACAACGGGGTAAAGATCCAGATTCAATTTTTTAAGAGAGGGCGCGACCTCTCCCAGCTGACCCATACGTCCGTCGAAAAATTTTTGAGAAATCGGACCGACGATGGTTGTACTCAATTCTTTGGCCACCACATAAAATAAAGCAATATCGGCCACACTCCAGTGAGGAGGTAAAATTACTAACTTGCTACCTGATTCTTGCAGTTCCTTGATTTCTTTCCAATGCTCTTTTCCCCTGATTGGAATTAAGTCAAATACTGTCGCTAAAGTTTTGGCAATCGTTTCTGGAGTGGGATGAGTCAAACGCTCCGATACAGAGTTGAACCTTGTCTGAAAAACTTCAGAAATTCTGCTCATTTTTTCCTTATTTAAAATATGATGCGCACAAGCGGCTACTCAAACCAATAATTGTGCCAATCATCACAACTGCATCAGCAACTAACTGTAAGATCGGTAAAAAAGGCCAGCCTAGTGGCGCGTAACGATAGTTCTTGGCTATTGACCAAAGCAAGTAAATAATTGCAAGAACAATTAAGACTAATAAATAAGAGAAGTAATTAGTGAATAAAAAAATCAAGAATAAGGTAAGGGCGAAGAGATAGCGGCCGAAAATCAGCAAGACTTTCGGCCGCCACAGTCCCGCATACGCGTCGCCGCGGGCGAAGCGGTAAATGGTGCGAATAAACTCAGACCAAGAGCGATGAGGAATCCAACCGACGCGCGCCCGCGGGGTAAATACAATTTTTTCTCTTAGGTTGGCGCGCAACATCTTGCGCGCCAACGCATAATCTTCATTATCACTCAAGCTCTGATCAAACCCACCAAGCTTGGTTAAAACAGATTTTTTGATTAGCATTGACCTGGTGGTCGGTAACATAAAGTTATCTTTGATCACCCGTGGCATCGCTAGCGCATAACAGCTAAACGCTTGCTCTAACCCTGTTTTTGCCAATGGATAAAAATAACCACTGACGATCTCAATTTGACTTTTCACTGATCCAACTAACTCGGCGAGCCAATCTCGATCCGGCTCACACCCCGCATCAGTAATTGCTATCCACGGAGATTCGGCTAACTCGACTGCCCGATTGCGCCCCACACTCCGGTTGCCGCGTTTTTGCTCAACAACCAAAGAAATTTTTTTGCTTTTTCGTGCTAATTGTTGCAGCTTATCCCATGTTCCATCTGTTGACCCACCGTCAACAACAATCACCTCACGCGGTAAATACGATTGGGCCGTCAGCGCTTTGATCAGCGAATCCACCGACCCAACTTCGTTCAACACCGTCACGATCACGCTGACGGCCAACTGTTTTTTCTGAATATTTTTTGTTTTTTTCAATTATTTACTCCCCACAATTTCAGATACTCATCGGCTAACTTGGGCCACGTTTGCTGTTCCGCCCAGTCGTAAGCTTGTCTAATCATGTTATTTTTTTGTGCTTCACTCAATTTCTGTAACTTTTCCGCCAGTTCCTGTGCACTTCCAGCAATTACCATCCATTTGCTGGCCGGATGCATAGTCAAGTAATCTTTTTTGATTTGGTTATTATAAACAGCCAAAACCAAGCGCTTGGATTGCATTGCCTCAAGGATTGCCAAATATCTAGACACAAAAGCGTACTCATGTGAGTTATATAATTGATCTACCCGAGTTTGCCAAAGATAAAATTTCACATCTAATTTGCGCCGCTGCACAAATTTTTTCGCTCGGTTTAGAAATGAGCCTTCACCATAAACATCTAAGTTTATTTTTGGTTGGATACGTTGAAGCGCTTCCAAATACATCATGATCCCTGTATCTTCTTCCAGCCGCCCCAAGAAAACGGCAGAGTTTTTTTTCGCAGTAGTTTTATCAGAAACACCTTGTTGATCGGCGGCACCATAAATGATTAGGTCTGGATTTTGGCCATACCACTTTTTGATAAACTCACCCACAGCAATGGTTCTGTATGAAAGTTTCTCCACCAGCCGCCGGTGCCACACTGCTTGCCAACGAGGCAAACCAGGACCCTCATAACCATGGAAAGTGGTAAACACTTTTTTATTGAAATAATATATTCGCAATGGGTAGTACCACCAAAACACATCGTGAATATGGACAATGTCTGCGTCGACAAACAGTTGCCGGTGCTGCCAAATCCACTGCCAAGTTGGGAGCTTGCGGTTGAAATGCTGGAAAGGTAAACGAATTACTTTGACACCGGCAATAATCTCACTAGGCTTTAATCCCGGCTGATGTGAAGTGGTTAGAATTGTGACGCGCAGTCCCCGCTGAATTAATTCTTTCGCTAGGTGGGCGGTGTGTTTCTCCACACCGCCCACCGCCGGCGCATACCTTGGTACTAAAAACAGTATTTTCTTCATTTTTTTTGCGCGAGAATAATAATATTGGAATAACCAAAAACCTTGCCCAATAGTTCATCAACAAAGCAAACCAGCTTCGAAAAACTAGGACGAATAAACTTCAAAAAAATCTTTAACCTAGACAAAAACATCACAGATCTGATTGGACCCTCGACAATTTTAAACTGTTCAATCTGTAATTTCTGGCCCTCAATTAATCTGGTAATTGAATCAGGTGAGTACCGGCGCAGGTGTCCCACCTCCAGATCGAATTTGTCAAATAATCCGAGTTTGTAAAACGGCGATGTGTTCAGCGGAGTAGACAATAATAAATAACCATTCTTATTTAACCTATTTGAAATATCTCGAACAAACGCAGCGTCATCGGTAATGTGTTCAATCACTTCTGAACACATAATTAGATCGAACTTGCCTTTGATATTCCCAATACTTCCAGTTAAAAACTCGACGTTTTTTATTTTTAATTTTTTGGCGTTTACCTCGGCTAATCCAATTGCTTTGGATGAGATATCAACTCCAACTACAGTTGAACATTGTTGAGAAAGATATAGAGCAATATTGCCAATCCCACAACCTACATCGAGTGCCTTGGTATTTTTTGCTCCCCAAATTAAAGGTAAATGTAAGAATCCCAGAATATAACGATAGGTAAAGTCGCGAGGATCAATCAGCTTTTTGATCAAACCACTTTTGTGATGAAAACCATTGTAAAAGCTAGTAATTGAGAAAGGTTTGCTCATGATGAAAAATACAGTTTGCCTGGTTATTCTAACACTGTTGTTCTTGATCTTTCCGCCACCAACTTATGCCAAAAAAGTCGTGTTCGAAGATGACTTTTCGTCTGAACTAAATAAGTGGGAATTAACGCGTGGCGGTTATTCAATCTGGAGCGTTGCAGATGGCAAGCTTCACGCCAAAGTCCTAACTTCGTTTACTATTTCCGAACTCGTTCCCACCAATCAGTACTGGGATGATAGCTGGCGGAACATTGAGTACCAATTAGAGTACACGCCAATTGCTGGTGTCGACAAAAATATTTCGTTTGGCTACAAAAATATTGATAAGTGGTACGAGATTCACTTTGTTTCCTCATTCTTTGAAGTGGTCAAGGTTGAAAATGGAGCACTCGTTTGGTCTAAAAAAAGTGATTATTCGCTGATTAATAATAAGACATATACACTTAATTTAGTTTTTCAAAACGGAAACATCGAAGTTTATGTAG
>DAOOPX010000072.1:0-4176 GCA_035388465.1 Candidatus Woesebacteria bacterium | reverse complement strand
TATATTTATGATAACTCAGTGATTGCTAAAGCTCAAAGCCTCAAGCCTTCGGCAAGAGGCGAGTTGGAGATTACCGACTTAAACAATCTTTTCTTGAAAGAAGGTAACTTAGATGTTGCGGTGGTTAAAGGCGAGTGGTTTGATACTGGTACGTTTGAGTCGTTGTACGAAGCGAGTAGTTTTATGCGGAGAAAATGTTTAGAAGAAAAATAATTAGCATTATTATTATCTGCGCCCTGGTAATCTGGGCTTTGGTGGGAATTAGTCCGGTTGCAGCGCAAACTCCAGGTCAAGCTTTGCCTAATGACTTGACTGAGTATGCGCCCACCAAAGCCCAGTTGTTGTCCCTTTACTCAAATCAAGTGCAATCATACCAAACTGTTTACCGGCGCTATTCCCTAGCTACGGTTCAGTACGACAAGCTTTTGACGCTGACCGCTTTGGGTGAGTTGGTAAACGCCACAAAAGAGACGATGCTCAAAAGAGGAGACGTGTTGGTCAGCTATATTGATATTTTATATCTCGAGCTGCGTTTTACACAAAACATTGACCCAAAGATCAAACAAGATTTGCTCAGGAGACTAGAAGATTTTCACGATGCTTTTTTGAATCAACAAGTTTTAATTACAAACAGTCAAGATTATCAGGCCATCAACGAACGTGCGGGCACTTTTGAGAAGTTGATCATCGATTTTGAACCAATCAGCATTGAAACAAAAGTAGCTATTAATAAAGCTAAAATAACGGTTGCGGATGAAACTTCTCGAGTATTTTATCAACAAGTTAGTGATTATTACCAACAAAATCCAGTAAGTGGTTTTCAAGCTGTGGAAAGGCAGAGAGCAAAAGAAGAAATTGATAAAGCTTTTTCTCAACTGTCTGATCTTTGGACTGAGTTTGATAAGCTAGGGTTAAAGGAGAAACAAAAAGCTAGTCAAAGCTGGTACTCTCAGGTTTTGAAGTCTCTTAACTCACTGCAGAATCAATTATTGATCATCTATTCTTATTTGGAGGAAGCTAGCCGATTGTAAAAAAATGAATTTAATACAAAGTCGCAATCAGAATCAAACAGTTTTTAATCAAGAAGTACCGGTTCTTGATAATAGCTTGGAAGAGTCGGAACAAAAAATCCGCCGGATTGAGAAAAGTAAAATCACCGAACCGGCAAAAAAGAGAACTTGGCGATTCTGGTTGTTTGTTTTTATGATTGGGCTAGTTCTTTTAATTGGTATAAGTGTGATTATTGCCAGTTTTATTCCGCAGTCTCCACCCACGACGAACCCTGTTGTTCAGCCAACACCTACTGAACAGTACGAGGACAATAGCTTGTCTGCTCAAATTAAACAAAAAAGAGAAGAACTGAGAAGATTGGAGCTAAGCCAAGATAGCTTAGCGTTTCCCCAAATAGATAAAAAAATCGAAATTAAAATTGATTGATGAACGGAATACTTTTATTTAAGTGGTGATACAATGATGGTATGTCACATGATTTTCAACAATTTGAACTAAGTATCACTAAAGTGTTCGAACACTTGCGAGCTGAGCTCGCTGCCTTGCGCACTGGCCGAGCCAGTGCGCAAGTACTTGATCCTGTCAAGGTTGATGCCTATGGATCCAAAATGAGTGTTAGTGAAGTGGCCTCGATCTCAGTTCCCGATCCCACTCTACTAGTGATTAAGCCGTGGGATCGATCACTAATTGCTGCAATTGAAAAAGCAATCGCTGTGGCCAATCTGAACTTGAGCCCGATTGTTGACGGCGAAATAATTAGAGTGCCAGTTCCCGCCCTGACTCATGAGAGAAGACTTGAAATGGTTAAGCTCTTGGGTCAAAAAATTGAGGCTGGGAAAGTAATGGTGCGCAACGTGCGTTCGGAAACGAAACACCAGATCGAATCACAAAAAGGTGAGGAAGGCGTGAGTGAAGACGATATTGAGCGTGATTTGAGCAGTCTGGAAGACAAAGTTCAACAACATCTTGATAAAATTGAGACACTTTTTACCGACAAAGAGAAAGAGTTACTCACTATTTAACCTATGATTACTGGAGTTTTAGCTTCTATTGTTTATGTGGTTTTAGGTTTATCTATCTTGGTGATTCTCCATGAGCTAGGTCATTTTATTGCTGCCAAGTGGGCAGGGATCAAAACTGAGGAGTTTGGTATCGGCTATCCACCCAAAGCGCTCAAACTTTTCCGTAAATGGCAAACCGACTTCACTCTTAACTGGATTCCTTTTGGTGGGTTTGTACGGATGGCAGGGGAAAATTTGGATCCAAATGCACCCGTCCTCGCAATCAAGAAAGGTGACTTTTACTCAGTTTCTGGATTTAAACGACTAGTGGTAATTTTTGCTGGAGTCACAGTTAACTTGATTTTTGGAGTGATAGTTTTCTCTTTGGTATTTTTCCAAACTGGCATTCCCCAAGAGCTCAAATCTCCTAGAGTCGTCGAAGTAGTTGAGGACTCGCCCGCAAGTAAGTTGAACTTAACTCTGCCAGTTGAGATTGTTGGTTTCGAATTGGATGGTCAATTAATCAAAACAGAGACAGTGGAAGCAGTGCAGGACTTGGTTGCTCAGCACCGGGGAGAGGATCTGACAATTGTCACCACCGGCAAGTGTGAGCAAATGAGCTGTCAAGATGAATTAATTAAAAACCTGATTTATCTGCGCTTGCCCGAAGAAACCCCTTCAGAACAAGGTTCTTTGGGGATTGTTTTCGATCAAATGTTGTGGGTGCGTTATCCTTGGTACGAGATGATTTGGCGATCTGCAGTTCATGGTTTTAACGAAGCACTTGGTTTGGCAGGATTAATTCTCAATGCCCTGGGCTCGGTTGTTACTGATGCATTTCATGGGAAATTCCAAGATCAACTCGCTGGTCCGGTGGGGATTGTTGAACAAGTGCACCAAGCTGGGGTATATCGAGCAGGTTGGCAAAGTTGGATTTACTTCGTGGGAATGCTTTCGGTGAACTTGGGCTTAATTAATATTTTACCTTTTCCGCCGCTGGATGGGGGTAAAGGAATTATGACTATCGCTGAGTGGCTGATCGGTCGACGACGCTCGCTCAAAATTGAACACTATCTCAGTTATGGAGGGTGGTTTGTCTTGATGGCCTTAATCGTTGGTGTAACTTTACGAGATATATGGCGAATTGCTGATAAATTTATCTAATGTCAAAAAAAAGATCAAGAGCTCACAAAATCAAGCAAGCCAGTGTCCGGACCGGAGAGTATCAAGACCGATCAGCCAGTAAGGTTGTTGAAATTCAAGAAATTAAGCCCAGCAGAGCTACGCGAGGTACTCAGCCAGCACTAGTTTCGCAATCAAGTACTGTTAATGCTCAATCTTCTAAACATTTACCCGATTTAATCGGTTATGATCAAAAATTAATTTTACGTGACTTGCTGAAGAGCTTATTACTGAGTTTGTTATTGATAGCTGTATTGATGGGAATTTTTTTGTATACTAAGTCCAACTGACGAAAGGAATAAGTTATGAAAGTGAAGCAGCTGTTGATTATGGTTTTAGTTTTGTTTATTGGTTCTGCTGGCATGAGCTATGCGCTCAAGCCAGCCAAAGTTATTGACGGTGAAATTACATCTGATCAACAGCAGGTTGAAGACGGTGAGACGGAGCTAGGTTTGTTGTTGCAGATCAGTCCTGATGAACCTAAAACTGAGAGCTGTCCATTGAACGGTCAGCTTTATACTCAAACGGAAAAACAAGCTTGGTCTGCTCGTAGACCTCTTGCAGTGATGATTGAGAACTCGCCTGATGCTAGACCTCACTCTGGATTGTCCTCGGCTGATTTAGTGTTTGAGGCAGTGGCAGAGGGTGGAGTAACCAGGTTTATGGCACTGTATTACTGCGATGCGCAGCGTCGAGATGTAACTATTGCCCCAGTTCGTTCAGCTAGATCTTACTTTGTCGACTGGGCATCAGGATTTAATCGACCGTTGTATGCCCACGTGGGTGGAGCAAACTTGCCTGGTCCAGCAGATGCTCTCGGACAAATTTCTCAGTATGGCTGGTCGCTTGAAAACGATTTGAATCAATTTTCAATTGGGTATCCGACATTTGTGCGCAACAACAATCGCTTAGATCGTCAAGTAGCAACAGAGCACACTATGGAAAGTAGCTCAGAAAAATTATGGGCTGTAGCCGAGGAACG
>DAOOPX010000071.1:0-4189 GCA_035388465.1 Candidatus Woesebacteria bacterium | reverse complement strand
CAAATAGGCATATTCTTCAATTCGATCACCGACCAAAGTCAAGAAAAATCATATTTGAAAGTTTAAGTAAACTGTATTATTACACATCACGAAGAGCGATTTGGCTTGTTTTGATCAGTCAGGACGAGTTATAAGGTGTGACGCTTGAGTGTTTTTCGATGCTGTTGATATTCAGGGCAGTACTTTGCCACTAGTTGCCAAAACTGACGCGAGTGATTGGGTTGGTTCAAGTGCGCTAACTCATGAATAATGACGTAATCTATCACAGCAGCAGGGAAATGAACCAAACGCCAATTGAAGCTCAAGTGGCCGCGTGAGCTGCAACTCCCCCATCGAGAAGACTGCTCACGCAGTCCGATGCTCAGATACTTTTCCCCCATCACCTCTGCCAGCTGCGCAGTTCTTTGGCCCAAGTATGTTGAGGCGCTGGTCCGCAGAAATCTTTTAAGTTGAGTCTGGGCAAATTTGTCTGGTTGATTTGGATTAACTGGATTGTAAATTAGCTCTAGACCTCGTACGTAGTAACCGGGCAACTGGTTTTCGATAACCTGAGTAGAGCGGTGAAACTTGTTACCAAACAAGAGGATAGCTGAATTGGTAATTAAAGGAGATTGGCGATGTTGGCGCGCGCGAGCGCGCGCAATCCACTGCTGGTTATCCTTCACGAACTTCTCAATTAGCCAATGGGGAGTGAGCCTGGGGGCGGCAACAAGTATTTCTCCAGTTTTACCTAGTTTTAAACTAAGTCGAGATTTGGCTTTGGTGGTTTGAACTGTGAATGTGTCAGAATTCATATATCAAATAATATCAATAGAATATCTAATATATAGATAATATGTATAAAGTACTAAAAAACATCTTAATCTATATTAGTAATTCAAAGCAATATTTATTAATCAAGTAAATTAAGTTCGCCGATGGCTTGAATTTTTTTAGCGTACTTGACTGGAGAGCTTACAAAAAAACTAGGTAAAAGCGGTTGGAAGTCAGGGTTGAGCTGCTCAGCTTTGGGGACATCCGCTAGGCTAAGTTTTCCGTAGTACAACTTTGTAAGATCAAATTGGTGGTTTTTTAACCAGCGATAGACTTTAGCAAGTCCAGAAAAATAGAGTAGATCCTTGGTAAATCCTCCTGGTTTCGCTGTATCAGTTAAACCTCTTTTTTGGCGAAAAACATATCCCCAGCGTCGCTCTTGGTCTTGCATATATTTACCGAGCATGTGGTAGGTCTCAGCAAAACTGTGGGTCTGGGCGAAACTGGAAGTCAGATAAAGCAAGGCAGTATTGACGGCAATGGGAAAGGTTTTGGCCAAAAGTGAGTGAATCGTGGCTAATCCTTCCTCAGTTTCTAAGTAACTCCCAAAACCATACTGTTTTTTCTTTTTAAACCAGGGTTGTTGTTCGTAATTAATTCTCCTCAAGGCATGTGTGCCAATCTCGTGATAAATTGCTCCGATCAGACCTTCTTGACGGTACTGAATAGGCAAGCGAAATTTTATTGTATTGGTAGTAATTGCGGCTCGAGAAACAAAGCTTTGGGAAAACAGGATTGAGAATCGTTCTTCAAGATGGTGCAGCTTTAGAAAAGCTTTGGCAGTGCTCTCAACTTGATTTTGGGAGCATTTTTCTCCTTGAAGGGCTTTTAGCTCGGCTTCGTTTCGCCCGAAATATGCTTTTTTGACGATTTTTTCTGCTAGCCCAGTGAGGTGGTGATCGGGCAGTCCGTACTCGGTTAAGGACTGCCCGATCTGATTTTCTTCATATAAAAATTGAGGATTGTAAGTTTGATCAGCAAAAAAATGATTTTTTTCTTCTACTAAGTTGAGTGGAACGAGCTGATTGATTTGGATCACTCCTCGATTTCTCCGATTAAAAATTGTTTGATGTCCTCGCGTCCCAGCTCGACCTTATATTTTTTGCGATTCAGACGACTGAGAGCTTTCATTGCTGTTCTAATGAGTTCGCCCTTGAGTTCGAACTCAACTTCAACCACTGGAACTTTTCCTTCAACCGCCTCCTGTTGTTGCCAGAGCAAGTCTTCGAAATTGAGTAGTCCCAGCTCTTCAGCCAGCTCTCTAGAAATTGCCGAACGGCTTCGAGAAGTGTTGACCAGGCTTAAGACTTTTTTCTTTTGTTTCTTCTCTCCCCTGACCGTAATTAGTGGCATGTTAGAAATTATGCTCAGGCCTTTTTCTGCCCGAAATTTATCAACAAAGTGTTCTGCAAACAGGGCGCGGGCAATTCTGACACCGTGCTCAGCATTACGCACCTCAATGCCCTCAACCCGCTCAATCCGTCTTTTCAAGCCCGCGCGGTTAGCTAGTTGTATTGATAGTCCAGGAAACCCGTTTAGTTCGACAATCATTGGTCCCTTTGTTTCATGGATGAACAAATCAGCTCCCATAAACATATAGCCGGCGGCGTTAGCAGCTTGGACGGCCATCAGCATCGCTTCTGGCCAGTGCGGAATAAGAATTCCGTTCACCTTCTTTTTGCTTTGGGGAAAATGAGTAATGTACTCTTTTTTGCCCTTCAGACCATAGGTGGTAATGCCAGTTGCCATATCGATGCCCAGACCAATGGCACCTTTATCTAGATTGGCCTTGCCGTCCGATTCATGAGTAGGAATTCTAGCCTCTGCCATTATTGGTACCGAGTTAAATACAATAATGCGCAAATCTGGAGTGCCGCTGTATGCTAATTTACCAAGGGTGGGATGGCTAATGACCATCTCTTCTACCAAGGCGATGTGTTGATTTCCCCAAGTACTAAACTCACCGTCAAGAATGTTGCGTACGTGCAAGTCTAGGTCTTCTTTTGACATTTGTCGTTTTTCGTTATCCAACCAAAGAAGTTTATTAGGTATTTTTTTGGTGATTACCAATACACCTTTGCCCGCACTGCCACTGGCAGGCTTGAGGACAAACGGACAGGGTAAGTTCTCCCAATTGACGTGATTAAGATCAGAGAAGTGTTCAAACACATGGTAAAGCTCTGCGGTAGGAATATTATTTTCTTGAAGCAATTTCTTAGTTTTAAGTTTAGAGAAACCGTAAGCACGAGCCGATCGAGGATTCATCTTGGTGTAGTGATACCGAGAGTTCATTCCGAGAATATGAGAGGGTTTGATTGGCATGAGGCTTACTCCTCTTCTTCAATGATGTCTCTAAACCTCAGTCGTTCACTGACTCTTAGTCCACTGAATTTGCCAATGATCAAACTAGCTAAAGCCGTAATCAAAAGCAGCAGTTCAGGTTCTTTAAGTGCCACTTTTTGCAGGAAATCCCAGTTGAGCAACCAGCTGGAAATACTGGCTAAAATTATTGTTTCAATCGTCAGCGCAACTGCCTGACTTTCTTTGCTTTTGGATTGGGCGTCAAGAAAGTTTTCGCTCAACAGCATGAGGATTAGAATTGGGAAAATATTGACTGTCATCAGGTTGGTGACGTTGAGAATTGGGGCTAACATCAACAAACCAAATATTCCGACCGAGATGGTCCAAAGTAACAAGGCAGTGCGAGGTAAATAAGGAATGCGGATTTTTTTGATCAATTTGTTGAAAACCAGGGCCATGATGGTGATCGCGGCAAAAATGATAATTCCAGGAATAATTCCAGTTGAGACAAATGCGACTGAGAGCACTGTGGGAATATAAATGCCAAAACCTTTGAGCCCGACAATATGACGCGAGGCCGCGATCAGGGCAGCTGCCACCGGAAAGAGTAAAGTTAATACAATTACGTTGGCTGGGACGCCTGAGCTGACGGCCGAGCGGATTGCATGTTGGAGGAAGTTATTCCAAGATAGTGGTTGGGGGGGATTTTGATCAAGAAAAATCGCTAGCTCACTCTTTTGTTTGCCACTGGTATCAGTCAAATCTTTGTCCTTTTTCTCTTGAATTTTTTCTTCGACTTCAGCAGAGGGCGAAGAAAGCGAACCAGAAATGGTACTGGCTGACAGAGTGGCATCGAGCGGTTCCATAATCACTTCATTGATTGTGATGGGGTTTGTTGGTTGAGTGGTTTGAGCATAAACCATCAATGACTCATGCCTGATGGTCAGAAAACCCAGTAAGCTCAAGATGCCGAACCAAAACAAAAAAAACTTGTTCATAACTGCAAATTATACCTCAAATAGCCGAATATGCGGAGTTGTACCTTTAAAGAAAAATACTTAACAACGATTGTGTG
>DAOOPX010000070.1:0-4313 GCA_035388465.1 Candidatus Woesebacteria bacterium | reverse complement strand
CAATTCCTGGTTCCATCAGCTTCAGCATCTGCTTCTGCAGATCTTCGATCAGGTGATAGATCACATCGTAGGTTTTCAAACGAATTTTGCGCTGTTTAGCCAATGCTTGGATTCTTTTGGAAAGCTTGAGATGGAAAGAAATAATGGTAGCACCACTAGCTTCGGCTAAATCTAGATCGCTCTCAGTGACTTCCCCCACACCAAAATCGAGTAATTTGACACTGTCATCATCCAGATTGCCGATAATTGCTTCAAGCGTGCCTTCGGTATCGGCTTTGATGATCAGGGGCAAGGTGGGCTTGGCTGCCAGCCAAGCATCAAATTCCTGCGCATAATTAGCTTGTGGTTCACTAGTATCTTGTACTTGAACTTCGGTTTGGTCAATTTTCACTTCAGGATAAATTGCTGCGAGATCTTTGACAATTGAGCCAACTGGTGGAGCTTCGCTAAATCCGATTAGCTCGGCGGGGTTGCCTGGTTCGATCTGGTCAATTCTCTGCCCCAGATCGTTACTCAACATTTTTACCCGACCTGTTGCATGCTCAGCATAAATATCTTGTCGAACTTTAAGCGTGCCTTGTTTGACAATTACGGTCACCAGCACTCCCTTTTGCGCATCTTTAGTCGACTCAATCACCACGGCTTCAAGTGGTGCATCTGGATCAGCACTCAGGTTTTGTAACTCAGCAATAACTAATAAGGTGTCAAGCAGTTGGTCAATGTTCTTGCCCTTGAGTGCTGAGATCTCAACCGATTCCACGTCACCACCTAGACTGGTGACGACAATACCGTGTTCAGCTAATTCGCCCTTCACCACGTCAGGATAAACGTTGGGCAAATCAATCTTGTTGATCGCGACCAACACAGGGACGTTGGCCTCTTTGATGTGGCGAATCGACTCAATGGTTTGCGGTTTGACGCCTTCGCTGGCGGCCACCACTAAAATCACCAAATCAGTGGTGGCCGCCCCCCGCGCTCGCATTTTGTTAAACGCGGCATGACCAGGAGTATCGATAAATGTCAATTTTTTGCCTTTGTGTTCTATCTGGTAAGCACCAATGTGCTGAGTAATTCCCCCAGCTTCTTTAGCAGTGATTCTTGATTTACGCAAGTAATCCAAAAGGGTAGTCTTGCCGTGATCGACATGGCCCATGATAGTGATCACTGGTGGTCTGGGTTGATTAGCCATTGGTTTTTTCGTCTGTCTCGGTTGCTTTGGCTTCCTTAGCCGCCATTTTCTTTAAATAGTTCTCACTGCTGATAATCATTTCTTTTTTAAACTCGGCAACTTTTTCTGACAACAGAGTTTTTTGCTCCTGATCAATATCAAACTCTTGCCACTTGTTCTCGAATCTTTCTAGGTCGCTCAAGGTTGTCAGTTTGTACTCGACCAAAAGTTCCCTAGTTTCTGGATCCAAACCTTTGAATGTGTCAATCTCGTACTCTTCTTTACCACTCACCTTTGACTGGACCTTGCCTGAAGCAGATTTGACAGTAATTCGGAAACCAGTCAGTTTGGCGGCTAGACGGACGTTCTGGCCGCCTCTACCGATTACCAGCGACAACTGGTCGTCAGGGGCTGTCACCACTACTTGTTTGTTATCTTTATCAATCTCGAGTTGCAAACTTTCCGCCGGAGCGAGCGCTCCTTGTAGGAGGACTTTCATATCATCGGAGTAAGGAATGATATCCAATTTTTCATTATTCAACTCACGAATAATTTCTTGAACTCTGACCCCACGCTGACCCACGCATGCACCAACGGGATCAACTCCAGATTGCGCTGACTTGACTGCCAGCTTCGTTCGCACGCCCGCTTCGCGGGCGATCATTGCTATCTCCACCGCTCCCGATGCTACTTCTGGCACCTCGCGAGCAAACAGCTTGCTCACTAGCTCTGCATCTGAACGGGAAACAATAATGGTTCTCCCCTTGGGAGTATCCACGATTTCTTTGATCAAAACTGTCAGTCGGGAATTAACGCGATAAAACTCGCCCCGCATCTGCTCTTTGGGCGGCATCCAACCATAGCCTCTACCTAAATCAAGAACGACTTTCCGTCCATCCATACGTAGAATTTGGGCTGACACAATCTCACCAATTCTATCTTGGTAGTCGGCCAAAATCTGATCCTTTTCTGACTCACGAATTTTTTGCAAAATCACCTGTTTGGCGGTTTGAGCGGCAATCCGACCAAATCCAGCTGGGGTGACATCTTCAGATTTTTTCTCGTCCCACTCCAATGCTTCTCCAGTTTCTTCATCTTTAGATAAAATTGGTGCCCGCATAATTCGCGACTCACCGTTATCAGTATTGAGCTGGACAAAGTAATAATACTCCTCGTCGAGACCAAACTCCTTGCGATAAGCCGAGACTAAAGCTTGACGAATCGCTTCATGAATTGACTCCACCTCAATCTTGCGCTCTTTAGCGATTTGGCTGATCGCGGCCGCGAACTCAGTTCGAATAACATTGCCTGACTGTTGCATACTTTCCTTTTATTTGCTGCTAATTACCATTTTACTCTTTGATCTGTTCAAGGACAAAAAAAGGCTCCCACAATCCCAGAGCCTCCTACTTCGTCCTTCCTTGAACAGTATTGTAACACAAAGCTTACAACCCTTGCTGGCGCAGGGTTTCGAAAACCTGCTTTTGGGCAGAGGTGAGTTTTTCTGGCACCTGAACGATTAAGCGCACGTACAGATCGCCACGACCAGAGGATTGGAGCCTGGGCACGCCCTCGCCACGCAGCCGCACCAGCGTGTGCGAGGGCGTGCCTGGTCTGACTTTCAGTTTCAGCTCCCTGTCAATCGTATCCACCACCGTGGTACCTCCCAACGCCGCCAAACTGAAACTAATCTGGTGATCAATAAATAAATCATAACCATCACGCTTGTACCGAGCGTGAGGTTTGACATCGATAGTAATATCAAAATCATCGTAGCGAATCCGCGTGCCGTCGTTAGCTCCGGGCGGCACCTTGATTTTGCGAGATTTACCGTCAATCTCCACTTCTTTTGTCACACCCTTAATTGCTTCCAGAAATTCCACCGTCAAGCCGTATCGCGGGCGACGAGCGTTCGCCCGCCCGAACCCGCCGCCAAAAAATTGTTCAAAGATCTCGAACGGATCACCGAAATCACCACCGCCAAAAGGCGAACCAGAAGTTGAGTAACTCCAAGTAAACGGACCTTGCTGAAATCCGCCTGAAAATGGATTGCTACCCATACCACTGGCAGGATCGAACGCGGCGTGGCCAAATTGATCGTAAGTCTGCTTTTTCTTGGGATCAGAAAGCACTTGATAAGCTTCATTAATCTCTTTGAATTTGGTTTCTGCTTCTTGGCGTTTATCTTGGTTTTTGTCTGGATGCCACTGCAGTGCCAGTTTGCGGTAAGCAGCCTTAATCTCAGCTGCAGTAGCGGCCTTGGTCAAACCCAATATTTCGTAGTAATCACGTTTGGTAGCCATATATATCAACTAATTGACGAAAAAATTGTACACTAATTCTCAAAATAAGCAATCAAACGAATCGTTTGCTAATGAGGCTAATTTTGCGTCTATTCAGCCCAATTAATCCACCCACCAAAGCTACAAATGAAATCGCAAAACCATAGTAGAACAAGCGCGGCTCAAACCACAGTTTCAACTCATTTTCACCTGAATCAATCGGAATTTTCTGCATCCCATTCAAATTATCAATCATAACGGCACGCCCGTTGAGACGGGCGCGCCAATTGCGATCAAACCGATTGGCAATAATCAGCTCCTGTTGGTTACCAGAATTGGAAAAATTAAACGAAATTTGATTAGGTGTTTCGACAAAATTCTGTAGCTCCACTGCCCGATCATCACTAAAGCGAAAGCGTGGTTTTGCTCCAGCCAATTCAAAAAGTGTGAATTGGCCTTGTTCTTCTAACTTAGGAAAAGGTAGCTCTTCTTTGATCTCAAACAAGCGGTCAACAATGTAATACTTGACTGACCAATCACTGAGACGAGAATTATTAAGATCAATAAAATCAATAAAATTGATTCGCGCCTGATCACTTGTTCTCCAGATCGCAGCATAATCTTTGGGCAAGAGCGTCGCATATCCGTGTACCATTGGTATTTGATACACAATATTCCAGTTAGGAGAAAAGGAGTCACGGATATTTATTAGCTTCGAATATGTTTGAAGCTCTTGATCATTCACAAAATTATCGCCGAAAGCCCCTCTTGCCACCATTGCCTCCCAATATGTACCGTAGTCAGTGTAAGACATATTAGAATTACGAGTTATAGTTCGATATTGAGGGTTAGCCTTGAGGGTA
>DAOOPX010000069.1:0-4334 GCA_035388465.1 Candidatus Woesebacteria bacterium | reverse complement strand
ATAGTGAGGAGGTAAATTGCGCCCATGGCGATGGCGGGGCCGGCGAAGATGGCGCCGGCCCCAGTTAGCGTTGACATTGCTCCAGTTGATGTGCTGGCAGCGGCAGCGCTCTGTCCAGCATAGGGATTGGTTGGATCGAGCGGATTACCATATGCATCGGAGTAGACCTCTTGTCTAGGACCAATAAACTCAGGTTGACCAGCACCTTGGGCGAGTGAATTGAAATAGGCACCGTCCGCACCCGCGGCTGTGTCTGCAACACCCACTCCACCATCCAGCGCTCCACCAGATAATCCATCCGTTGCTTCAACTCCACCACCGACTTCAGTCATTCCGGTAGCTGCACCGCCACCTTCCCCACCAGTCGTGGGGAGGGTGGTGGGCGCACCAACTCTTGCTCTAGCTAATTGGCTGGGGTAAAGGTCGGCTACGCCTTCCATGGCGTACTTTGCCGCAAGTTTATCTCCCGCTTGCCAACCAGCAAAACCACCTATGCTCGCGCCAACAGCTGCTCCAAGCGGACCGCCGAGCAAGAAACCGATGCCTCCACCACTTAGGGCGCCCAACGCCGCTCCACCATAAGTACCAACCGCCCCAATTAGCCTGCTGACAATTGCAATTAGCGCCCCAATACCTCCACCGACCACTCCCCCAATGATGTTATAAACTTTTTGTCGGTTTTCTGGGTCGCTCCAAAACCTGGCGAAATCCACGCCTAGTTTTGCCATGGCGGTAACGTCACCCGCCGCCGCTCTTGCCGCAGTACTAAGCATTTTGGCTGTTTGGGCCATGTTTTTAGCTGCCGCAATGGTGTGTCGAGCGGTGTCAATCGGCTTGGGCGGAAGCGCAGCTGATCCAGCTGCTGTGTCCTTAGCACCAGTGTCGGCTCCACTTTGTTCATCAACGCCCAACGCAGCACGATCGTCAATGGCTTGAACTGCTTGGTTGTACTCTTCTGACCCCGACACGATAGCTTCTGGGCTGGCAGACAACAAAAGTAAGATGCTGCCATCTGAGCCAGAAGCCGTAGCTGGAGTGAGGCTGTTGAGCTCAATTATTGTATTGGTCAGCTCGTTTGACAGGGTGGTGTCAGTCAGCCCAAAAAATTGCTCGTACTCGAGCTCATCAACAATGTCAGAAGTCTGGGGTAAGTGGGCATACTGAATTGAGTTGAGCGTGGATTTGACTCGATCTGCTCGTTCAACCAGACGATCTACAAGAGGCGTCAGGGTATCTTTTTCATCGGTAGATTGGGTTATTTGCTGGAGTTGTGTGTTTAAGATTTGGTTGGCAGTACCGAGCGAGTTTTTTGCTGTTTGCCGTGCTTCGCTATCTGGATGAGTAGAGATTAGTAAGGTTTCTGCCTGGGTAATCAGGTTGCTGGCTTTAACTAGCTCTGTTTTGATCTCAGCTGACAAGTCGGTTGACGTCTCGGGTGATTGTTCTACCTGACTAATTTTTGTCCTCAGGCGCGCTATCTCAGCTTTGGCTTGGGTTTTGAGGTTCGCATGTCTAAGGACTGGTTTTTCCACCAACTCTTCTAAGCTCGCTAACTCATTCCGGGCGTCCTCGAGCATTTTTCTCGCTTGAGGAAATTCTGCAGCTTGGAGAGTAGCAGAAAAATAAAGGGTTTCTGCTTGGCTTACCAACTCTTTAGCTTTGGTCAACTTGGTTTGAATTGGTTCGGTTAACGCGCTGATTTCGCCCCGCTCAATCAGCGCCGCCAACGCCGCTTGACGTTGTTTGATGGTGTCAAGATGTCTGAGGTACTCGCTACTCAGCGCGGGATGCATGTTCAACGAAAGCTGTTCGTTATCAACCAAGTTTTGGGTCGATCGAATAATTACTGCCGCGTTGCGCCACTCCGACGTAGTGGGATCGTATTGGGCAACTGCGGTTTCTGCCAACGCCAGCGACCGCTCAATTTTTTTGATAAATTGGGTTTTGGCCAGAAAGGCTAATTGTTCTTTACTTAAACCATTTAAATACTGTTTAATCCACGAATCTCTGAGCAACTCAGAAACATTTAAAGATCTTAATTCTTTAGAAATTTGACGTAATCCAGCAAGATCGCTAACACCTCCGTCTAATTTTTTTAGGCTTTGGTCAAGTTTTCGTGCGTTTTTGACAAACTCGTCCCAATTTAAACCCGCCAAAATTTTATTAAAAGGAAGGTGTTGATCAGTGCCCCTGATTAACTCAATATCTGCAGGTCCAATACCCAACCACTCGGCATACGCCCATTCCTGAGCGTGAACTGAGAGTGATTGCCAAATTTTGTTTGCTTGTAACTCAAACTCTCGCCTTGATTGAGTAATGTTTTTGGTGAGTGCTCGTGATGTTATCTCGGTGCCATCAGTGTCTTCCAATTTGTCGCTGCTTGCTATCGCGTTGCGAACGTTAGGTATTGAGGCTGATGGTAATGCTTGAACGAGCAACTCCAGTTCGGCTTCAGTAGCAACCCCGGATAAGATATGGATCGATTCGGAAATGGTTGAGATATCGATGGCACGAGCGGTGAGAGCGCCAGCCAATATTTTTTTGATTAAAACCCCGTTCTCTTTTTGATCGATTATTTTTTCTTCTTCTTTGGTGAGTTGACCACCAAAGAAGATCATGTTGATTTTCTCACCATCAAGACTTTCCAAAAAAGTCTGCACATCTTTTTTGCCACTGGTGGGGAGGTTTAGTTGGGCAGCCAGCTGGGGGCTGCCCAAGCCCATGGCTACAGCATCAATGCTGTAGCCCATGTTAATTAATCTGGCTCCATCCACTTTGATAACTGACTCAAGCTTGTTGGCAAGCTCTGCTTGTACGATTTGACTAGCAAGTTTTTTGTCTTCAAACAGAGTTGAGAAGGTTGATTTGTCCCTGCTGGGGAGGCGCTTTTCTAGTTCTCTTGCCTGCGCTGTGGCTACCTCGCCCAGACCTACAGCCTCTTTTGTTTTTGCCTGTAAAGCGGCAAACTCAGGGTTTGCCGCCAGATTGGTGTAAATCCTTTGTAATGCCCTCAGTCTTTCAACCGGATTGGCAAATAGCGACTTTAACTGTTCTGGATCAGAGTTAAATTGAAAGTATTTCTTGACCTCTGTATCTAGAATGTTAAAGCGCTGATCGAGCTGATTGTTGTCCAAAAATCCTGCTTCACCAAAAAGTTCAAACGCGGCGTGATGATAGATCCAGGCAGATTCATAGCGGATGGCTTTTGCTTGTTCCCTGGTCAAAAGGGCTCGCGACTCCTTTTCTGCAGCAGTTTTTCTTTGGGCAACCAGAAATGATTGTTGTTCAGTAGTTTGTTCGGGAGTTGTTGGCTGAGTTGGTTGTGTCTCTGCAAGTGGAGCGCCTACTTCTTCTGTGCCACCAGCTTCACTCGCAGAACTATCACTTCCAATGGTGCCGCCTGCTGGGACTTTTGCAGTTGCGACCTCGGCTTGGTCAGCATTTCTTTGATCGTCTTCTGCCGGTATTTCTCCCGGCATTTTTGCTTCACCTTCTTCAGTAGATTTGCCCCATTTTGCCAAAACTTGTGAAAGATCAGGAAAACTCTGAGCTAATTGGTATATGGGGCTGGCTCCGCCAGCCCCCAGCAGCTTTTCCGAAAACTGATTTTCACTCACTCGCGCTTGATCAAGATAGTAATCAACTGAGTAATGCGGAACATTGGCTTTTTCTGCTAGCGACGTCACCAGCATGATGACGTCGCTAGGGAAGAGATACTTACTTTCTGCAACTTCAATTCTTTCGCCGTCGTGAGTCTCAAGTTTTTTTGGCGACTCGTTGCCCGCACTCCATACAGATACTTGGTAATCAGGTAAAAATCCTTCTTTGCGCGCTCTAGAGCTAAGGATCGGCGGAAATAAATCAGCGATAAATTCTAGCGCCCACGCCCGATGTTCTTCATTGCTGATAGCAAAATCTGTGGATAAGGCCTTGATTGCCGCTTTACTGGTGAATTTATTGGTGCTAGGAAGCTTAAGAATATTATTTTTTTCTTCAATCACATTGTTACTTGATGTTGCTGGAGTGGGTGAATTTGTCGGACCGGTTTCTCCCGGCGGAAAAATATATGCTTGATTAGGAATTTTTTGGGGATCCACTGGAGCCTTAGCACTATTTTGTTTTTGTCCGTCTTTTGCTGGACTTGGTTTCCGCAGGGCGGCTGATTGAGCCATGTTGTCAATTATAGCGGCTTTACTCGCCGCGTTCTAGGCACGGGTTTTGGCAATCAATTTTGTTCTCTTATATTGTTCACTCAGTTGAATTAAATAGGAAAAAATTAAATTAGTTGTAAAAAAAACTAAAAAAGATACAAAACCTATAAAAAAACATAGAAA
>DAOOPX010000068.1:0-4389 GCA_035388465.1 Candidatus Woesebacteria bacterium | reverse complement strand
GTGGCTATGCACGAAACACTGCGTTTCGCCATTCGTGAGGGCGGACACACCATTGGTGCTGGTGCAATAACTAAAATAGTTAAGTAAATAAAGCAAAGGGGCAACGTCCCCTCATCCAGCTTTTCAAAAAAGTCTGGATGAGGGGTTGCTTTTTTACTCAGATCTTAGTACAATTACCGCCTGCCCTGTGCGTCTAGAGATGTTGACGCGAAATTGGTTGAAAAAAGTGTGAGTATGGCAAAAACTAACAAAGTCACAACTAGCTCAGATAAGTCTGTCTATAAGATAAGAGTATCGCTTAAGTCTTATGATCACAGAGTTTTGGATGAAGCTAGTAAAAAGATACTAGAAAATGCCATTGCTACTGGTGCCCAAGTCGTTGGGCCAGTGCCATTGCCAGTACACAAAAAGAGTTTTACAGTGCTGATTTCTCCGCACACTGACAAGAACGCTCAAGAGCACTACGAAATTCGGACACACAAGCGCATGATTGATATTGTTAATCCAACTAGCAAAACAATCGACTCACTGATGCATTTGGAGTTACCAGCAGGTGTTTCGATTCAGATTAAGTCATAATTACACTCATTATTTATGGTGAGGCAACAACAACGTAAAAGACAACATGTTAACCGATTTTTTTGCTATCAAAACTGGCATGACCCAAGCTTGGACGAAGGACGGACGTCGTTTGGCTGTGACTAAACTTCAGGCTAATGATAATATTTTGGTTTCTCAACTTAATGAAGAAAAAGTTGTGATCGGTTACGGTCGCAAACAAGCCAAGAATGTTAACAAACCACAACGCGCCCAATTTCAAAAGGGCGGTTTTGTTTTTATGCCCGCTCGTACAATTTCAACCAATGTGGTCAAAGGAGAAACCGCCCCTAGTTTGGGTGAAAGTGTCAAAGTTTCTCAAGTTTTTCAAGTGGGTGATTTGGTAGATGTCCAAGGTGTCACCAAAGGACGAGGTTTTGCCGGAGCGATGAAACGCTATGGTTTTAAAGGCGGACCAAAAACACACGGTCAGTCTGATCGCTCTCGGGCTCCAGGCTCGATTGGTTCGGGTACTACTCCAGGTCGGGTGTGGAAAGGCAAACGTATGCCTGGTCACTACGGTGTCAACACTCAGACTGTTAAAGGATTAGTGGTTTTGCATGTCGATGCGCAAACCAACGAGCTGTGGGTGAGTGGACCTGTCCCCGGACACATTCAGAGCTTTATTAGAATTCACAAAACTGGTCAAACAAAAAACATTGAGTTAAACAAAAAAGCAAGTGGAATTACTGCCGTAACACAAACTGAGGATTCAGTTAAAAATGTTGAGTCACAACCCAATTCAGGCGATGATTTAGCTGCGATTCAACCGCAAGAGATTGCTGAATCCAACCCAGTTGAGATTCAGCCAGAGTTATCAACGCAGACGGATAAAAAATGAAAATTAACAAAATTACACCCACCGGCAAACCAAGCTTCGTTACGGTCTCAGAAACGATTTTTCAAGTTGCTGAAAATCCCGCGTTAGTGGCGCAAGCAGTCAGAGTTTTTCTATCTAATCAACGTCAAGGTACTAGTAAGGTGCAATCTAGATCTGAGGTGACTCGCACCAAGGCTAAATGGTACAAACAAAAAGGCACGGGTCGAGCCAGGCATGGTTCTCGTAACGCCCCAATTTTTGTTGGCGGAGGAGTTGCGCATGGACCAACTGGTGCTGAAAATTGGCAATTAAGTATGTCCCAGAAGCAAAAAAATCTTGCCTTGAAAACAGCACTTTCGACCCAGATTGAGAACATAGCGGTTAGTGATATTCCGTTAGAAACTGAAGGAAAAACCAAGTATGCTCAAAGATTTATTGACCTGATCACCAAAATCAAGAATGATAAGTGTTTGCTAGTTTACGATCGTCAAACAGAAGCCAAGGTATGGCGGGCATTTGCTAATTTACCTAAAGTGCTATTGCAATCAGCTCAATCATTAACAACTTATCAAGTAGCGGGAGCAGACAAAATCATTTTTACGACCCGTGCGCTCGTGATCCTTTCTGATCGTTTAGATAAGCCGGCATCTAAGCCGGCAGCTACAACGGAAAAACCCAAGAAATCTTCAGTATCAGAAAAAAATTCTTCAGATATTAAAGTAATCAAAGAGGAAGTAAAGGCTGCTGTAAAAAAATCAAAACCTCCAGCTACAAAAGCGGTAAAATCTTTAAGTAAAAAACCAGCGAGTAAAAAAACTACTCCTGCCAAAAAGAAGACCGTGCTTAAACCAGCGACAAAAGTGAAAAAATAATATGTTACTGCAATTAATCAAAAAACCACTCATTACTGAAAGTACTGTTAAGGCAGCCAGCCAAAACAATACTTATACTTTTATTGTGGCAAAGACGGCTCGTAAGCATCAAATTGCCCAAGCGGTTGAGCAACTGTTTAAAGTTAAAGTCGAGAAAGTCAGGACCGTGGCCACACCACTTAAACGCAAGAAAACTGGTAAGCGACGGCTAGGCACTGTTTCGGCTCTTGGCAAAAAAGCCATGGTCAGTGTGAAATCAGGTCAGACCATTGACTTATTTGAAATTGAAGGAAAAGCATAAGATGCTCATTAAGAAAAAAGCTACTTCCAGCGGCACTCGACATCAAATGAATACTGACAGAGCGCAGTTGCATAAAACTGGACCAGTTAAGTCGCTACTTGTTCCTGGACATAAAAAACGCCAAGGGAGAGGGTTTAAGGGTCATGTGACAGTGCGACACCGTGGGGGTGGAGTGAAAAAACGCATGCGCCAAATTGAGTGGCGCAGACAAAAACACGGTATTGAAGCAGTAGTTCAGCGGATTGAGTATGACCCAATGCGGAGTGCCAATTTGGCGTTGCTTTATTATAAAGATGGATATAAATCTTATATTTTGGCACCGCATCAGTTGGATGCTGGTGCCGTGATAGTTTCTGGTGAAAGCTCCGAGCCCAAGCTTGGCAACTGTTTACCTTTGAAGAACATTCCAGTGGGCATGCCCATTCATAATCTAGAGCTTAAGCCGGGTAAAGGAGCGCAATTAGTACGCGGAGCTGGTGGAGCAGCGAGCATTCAGTCAAAAGAAAATGGTTATGCCACAGTCCTCATGCCTTCAAAGGAACTGCGGTTAATTAAAGAAGAGTGCTATGCCACTATTGGTCAACTGGGTAATGTCGAGTGGAAAGGCAGAAAAATTGGTAAGGCAGGACGTAAAAGATTGATGGGCATCCGCCCCAGCGTACGTGGTACTGCCCAACATCCCGACTCTCATCCACACGGTGGAGGTGAAGGTCGGTCTGGAGTTGGTCTGAAGTACCCGAAAACACCGTGGGGTAAGCATGCATTAGGTACTAAAACAAGAAACAAAAAGAAGTATAGTCATAAGTTAATCGTCCGCGACAGGCGGGTAAAGGTATAATATGGCCAGATCAAGTAAAAAAGCTCCTTTTATTGATCCCAAGCTGATCAAAAAAGTGGAAAAGCAGAAGATTGAAGGAGCAAAAGCCCCGATCAAAACGTGGAGCCGCTCGTGTGTGATTCCTCCAGACTTTGTCGGTTATACGTTCATGGTCCATCAAGGTAAAAACTTTGTGGAAGTTTTCGTGAACGAGTCGATGGTTGGACACAAGTTGGGTGAGTTCGCTCCAACTAGAAGATTTAGGGGTCATGGTCGTATTGTCAAGCGCGTACTATCAAAAACATAATTAATGGATTAAAGAGTATGTTGATTAAAGCCACACAAAAGTACACTCGTCAAGCACCGCGCAAAGTTCGTTTAGTAGCTAACGCTATCAAGGGTTTGCCCGTGGAAAAAGCGATTGAGCAATTGGGATTACTTGAGAGAAAAGCTTCGATGGTGGTATTGAAGGTTTTGAGTCAAGCCCTGGCAAACGCTCGGAATAATTACGGTATTCAAGCAGCTGATCTTAAGATCGACTCAATTATCGTCAGTGTTGGTCCGAGTTACAAACGATTTCAAGCAGTAAGCAGGGGTAGGGCGCATAGTATTCTCAAACGTACTTGTCATGTGTGTGTCAGTTTAATTTCGACACGACAACCTTTGACCGACTCAGCCAAAAACAAGGTTGTTAGTGAAAAATCGCCTTCGGTTCTCAAAAAAGCCGCTAAACTAGACAAAAATGTTGAAAAAACCCAAACGGGCGAAATTACTCCAAAATTGGCTCTGATTGACCAAAAAAAGACATCTCCAGCTAAGGCATCAGCAAGTCGCTCAAACCAAGTCAAGCCCACCAAAGTATTAAGACACACCACCCATAAGTAAATTACTCTGGAGAAAACCAAAGAAACATAGTACAATACCACTCTTTATCAAGCCGATACGAGGAACAAATCGATGGGACAAAAAGTAAATCCGACTA
>DAOOPX010000067.1:0-4603 GCA_035388465.1 Candidatus Woesebacteria bacterium | reverse complement strand
GCCAAGCGCACTACAGTTTTGCCCAAACTCAGCTGGAACTCACCCCAGTTCCAGCTTTGGAGAAAGTTGGCCTCGCCAAACTCTGCCACTGCTACTTCCCACTGTGTTTTAGATAGGTCATTGCTTATCTTCATCATTCATGCTTATCATACCAACAATTGAAATAGTCATGAACAGCGAAAATCGGTTTAGACCAAGTGTAGATGCATATTCATATGATTATCTATGTAGATATGTTAGAGAAAATGGCGGGATAGAACAACTTCTTCAGAGTTACTTAGCCGCTATCGTGTTTGGAATTATTAATTGGGATCACCTGAGATTTGGGATAGAAAATGGCTTGGAAATCGATGAACTTCTAGAATTGTTTAAATTAACTGAGCCAGCTGTGATGCCTGTCGAGGCGTGATGTTCGTATGAGTTGGTAAGTTAATTACATGCTTAGCTAGTTCTTCAGCCTGAGGACACAAACCCGAAGTATAAACTGTTGGCCGGTTGAACGAACCAGAGTCAACTGGTGAGCGATACCACCGATCGGAGATATAAACATTGCTTTTTTCCAAGCGACGTAACAGTTTGGCTGGGTTGTCGACCAAAATTGGGTAACGGAGATTAGTACCTTGCTCAATTCCCTGATCGGTAATCGGCGCGTACTGACTTAATTTCTGATGATAAATTTGGGCGATCTCGCGGCGATGCTTCAGCTCATTTTTCCAAGTAGTGAGACGCTTTAACACTAGCTCAGAGTGGAATGGTGAGAGGCTGTGCGGCCGGTTGTGGTCAGCCACAACCGGCGAACTCCACCAGCCACTCAGCTTGAACAACTTGATAAGCAGCTTGCCAATTCCAAAACTAAAGGTTTGCCGCACTAACCAGCTCAAAACTGGATAGCTAGCATCTTTAAACTCACCGAGCATACTGCGGTCAGTCTCTAAAAACTTGTCCAAATCTTTTTTCGGTTGCTTGCGGAATATCACTGCTCCACCATTGACCGCATCCAAAACTTTATCTCTGCCAAACGAGAGCACGACTGCATCAGCATCTAGCCCTAATAAATTTCCTTGTTGGTCATTAGCACCAGCCGCTTGAGCCAAGTCAGCAATAATTTTCAATTTGTGAAGATCAGCCCAAGCTTTAATTTTATCCAGTTCAGCTGGTACATATCCCAATGTAAACTGAAGAACTAACCCTTGTATTTGCTGAGTTGGAACACCTTGTTTGATAATTTTTTGGCGCGCGGCTTCTAATGTCTCAACGCTGGGAGTAAGGGATTTTTCTGCTAAGTCATAGTAAACCGGCCGCGCGCCAGCCCTAATAATCGCTTCTTCGACTGCCACACAGCTGAAAGCTTGAGTCAGTACCCACTCACCTACGCCGATGTCCAAACCCCGGAGAGCTAACTCAAGACTGTCACGTCCTTTGGCAGTTAAAACAATGTCTTTTCCTAGCCAAATTTTCGTAAGGGCATGCTTCAACTTCTCAACCTGATTTTGATCAGCACTCACCCAACTCCATAAAGCTTGAAAAGCGAAGCTCGCCGAGTAATTTGATCCAAGTGAACCAAATATGGGTTTGGTTAGAGTTTCAGCCATTTTGGCATCCTCCCCTCAATTAAGAGTAGATCGTCCTTAGTTAGTTGTTTAATTCTTTGCTCGATCTGATCTCGCTCGTGAACAACTCGCTGGCCGAGCTCGCCCATAAACTCAGATTTAGCTAGTTCACCAAAGTACCACACTTCACTGACTGATCTACCAGCTGCACAAGCCAAATTTTGGTGAATTTCAGCCGATCTCTGGCCCAAATCAACAATTCCAGTTGTCAATAAGATTTTTCGAGCTGCGGG
The DNA here is from genome assembly GCA_035388465.1 of Candidatus Woesebacteria bacterium. Lineage (GTDB taxonomy): Bacteria > Patescibacteriota > Microgenomatia > UBA1400 > PJMF01 > DAOOPX01. The sequence continues at coordinate 2,760 of DAOOPX010000067.1, read as the reverse complement.
TAGCGAGCTGATTAAGTCCAAGGCTGTCTCAAAGCCAGTTGGATTGCTAGTTCCTCCATCATCAATTACTACTACTCCGCTTTCAAGTTGATAACGGCGAATAAAATTAGCACCGGGTTCAAACTCATTCAAGGTTTGAGCAACTTGGTCTAGCTCAATCCCCAGCGTCGTTGCTAACAAAAATACTGCTGATAACTGGGTTGTATAATGCCCACCCCAAATTTGGGTTAAGTATTTTTTCTGCCCAATCTTAATTTGAATAAAGCCATCTTTTTGCGTGGCAAACTGCCACTCTCCATCACCGGCAATTCCATATCCAACTCGTTTTAAACTCTGGCCGGCCGGATGAAGGTTCCGGCCGGCAATAAAGATTTGATCCGCTCCTGGATCACTAGCATTGACATAAATTGATGCGTTTTTCGGCAACGCTTTAATTAATTCAGCCTTTGCCTGGATAATTTTGTCAAGCGAACCAAATAAGCCGAGATGCTGCTCAGTTAATCCTATGATAATTGCTATCGAAGGAGGAAAAAAGTTAGCCAACTGCTCAATTTCTCCTCGCGTGTACGCCCCATACTCTAAAACTACAATCTTCTCACCCCGATATTGATCACAGATCGATTTGGCCACCGAGTACTTGGTGTTGTACGAAGCTGGAGTGGTAAACACTGGCGCTTTAATCGCCAGCACATGAGCTAACAACAATTTAGTCGTAGTTTTACCATAAGAACCAGTAATCCCAATAATTTGGGGACGGTACTTTCTAATTAACTGTCGAGCCTGGTGCAAATAATATTCTGTAACTAAATGTTTGATCAAGATTATCGGCAGGTTAGAGATAAACATAACCACTGGCAACAACAGATAAACTACGAAAATGACAACTAGAAGTGTCACCCAACCTCGGAATGCGGAAAGATAAAAAAGCAACGCAATCAGACACACACTCAAAAAAGCTGTGACTAAAACGCGTGGGGTTTTTTGGGGTCTTTTCAAACCTGTTTTAGAAAAATCACTTTTTAAAGGAACGAGCCTCCACAGCTCAGATACGCCTTCAGCGCTGGTGACGAACAACCACAATCGATCAGATCGATACTCTTTTTGTTGAAACCAAGCCAACCACCTTAAAAATCTCACCCCAAAGCTGGCCACAATTAGAAATACAAGAGTTAAAGTCTTCACAATCTGATTATAAACTAACAACGCCCTGGACAGCTACTGACACTCACTTTTCGAAAGGTTACTTAGTTTTTTTGTCGAATATTGATTAACGAATTAAACTTTGAGCAATAATTCGCGTGACTTCATCAGTATGAGTAAAGTGCGGTGAGTGGCGAGCTTGAGAAATAATCTCTATTCGAGCATTTTTGATCAGGCGAGCCAAGCGCTGACCCATCCATAAGGGTGTAATCTGATCGTTTTCCCCCCAAATAATTAAAGTCGGTACTTGAATTCTACTTGCCTCATCTTGAATATCGGTTGAAATCATGTTTGCCATAGTTTGGCGTAAAATTAGATCAGCCTGCAAATAATCTTTTTCTCCAGCGAGTTTGTACAGCAATTTTCGCGCTAGATCGCTCTTGGTGAAAATCTTTCCTACCTTCGCCAACGAAGCAAACCCAGCTCTCTTGATACGCTTGCGCAGTGAATAATCACGAACCCCACTACAATCAATCAATACCAGGTTGGTAAATTTTTCAGGATATTGAGCAACCAACCGAATCGCCAACTGCCCTCCAAAAGAGTGACCAAGTAAGCCGACAGGCTGATTAGGCAACTGCTTAATTACCCATTGTGCGTAATCGTTGAGTGTCCAAACTTGATCTAAGGGTTGTGAAAGTCCGGGAAGGGGCAAAAATTCTGCTTCAATCTCTTCTTGTTGCAGCCGCTTGATTAGCGGCTGCCACTTTTGCCGATTTTCTTTATCCACCGCCCAACCATGAAGAAGAATCAGCTTGGTTTTTTTCACTAATTAATTTTAACACGTTGAGTCCTAAATTCGGCTTGACAAAACTGAGTCTATCGCAGAAACTATCCCAGTTATGAAAAAAATCTCACTTGCTCTTTTAATAGTATTAGCAGCTGGGTTTTTGAGCGGTTGTACCACTCAAAAACCAGAAGCAGTTGATCCCGGAATCGAACTATCTGATGTAGAAATTAATCTTCAGGAAAACACTCAGCAACAAACTCAACCAGAACCTGAAGTTAAAGGAGCCAGCATGAAAACTTTAGCAGATTTTGCACCGATTGATGCAAGTCAAGTAACAGTTCAGACCACCAAAGGCAACTTCACCATCGAGCTGTTCCGTGACAAAGCCCCGCTCACCACTCTCAACTTTTTAACTCTAGCAAAAGAGGGATTCTATCAAGGGATTGTGTTCCATCGAATCATTCCTGGTTTCATGGCTCAAGTGGGTGATCCACTGACGAAAGATGAAACTCAAAAACCATTGTGGGGAACTGGTGATCCAGGATACGCCATTGCTGATGAGTTTCATCCTGAGCTCAAGCACGATAAGGCCGGAATTTTATCTATGGCTAATTCCGGTCCTAATACTGGTGGTAGTCAAATCTTCATTACCTACGGTCCCCAGCCCCATCTCGATGGCAAACACGCTGTGTTTGGTCAAGTAACTGAAGGAATGGAGATAGTAGAAAGCTTGGAAATTGGTGATTCAATCACCGGCGTCGAGCTTTTACCCTGAATCCAACCCTGACTTGTCAGTTTTGCCGAAGCAAAGTATGTTATTACCATTGTGA